>CAZPMM010000400.1:0-2510 GCA_964587405.1 uncultured Rikenellaceae bacterium | reverse complement strand
AAGAAATTCTGGTGGTGGGCATATGTAATGAATGATCTCATCATAATTCCATGTTGTCTGGCCAATATAATTTTGAAAATCCCGGAATCCTGTCGCTGCAAAACGTTGATCAACAATCAGATTCTGTAACAATACCAATGATTCCTCACTAAGCAGGTCTATAATATCTTTCTTACCAGCATTACTCAATAAACTAGCATATCTTTCAATACGTTCTGGTGTTGGTTCTTCTTTTTCAATTTGATACGATGAACGTGTTTCTTTCTTATATAAATAATTATTGGCACGGTTTAATATATCAGGGGAATAATTTCTTGAGAGTTCCCTGAGCATCTCAGGATAATCAAGTTCAAGTGCTTTTTTAATAGTATTCGTTTTCTTTATAGTAGGACAAAAACCCGTGGGTAACCCTAACACATTCGCTTCTTTCAACAGTTAGTACATTTTGCTTTTGCCTGGGAAAAAGATTTGACTGAAAGGTATATTTTTCAATCCATTCTTGTGCCTTGGTTATCAACAGGTCACGCTCAAAATCATCTTTGGCGCTACCTAATGCTTGACAATTTTTGTTCTGTGCACAGTATATTGAACCACTTGTATGGCTGTGAATCCCGACTTTGTCTTAACTTTTCTAACCCTAAGCATAGTATAAAAAACAGGCGTTAATGCGGTAAAAATCAACTTAATGATTTTTTATCATTCATATTAAGTGTGTTAGAAAATGAAGCCGCACTAACCTTGCATGGCGTCATAAGTCAGGAAGTAAATATCAATCAATATTTTCATAGATACCGGATAAACTTTAGCAGGGAGTGCAACATCATTTCCGGACTGTATTTTCAGATACTTCTTTCGATTTGCTTCCAAGATAACCGCTGTGATGCCGTTTTGCATATTCAGCTGCAGTGAATTGTATCTTTTTCATCATCATTATAACTAAAATATCACCCATAACTGTCATAACTGTTGTTGATGTTGTCGGTGTAAGGTCAAGCGGACATACTTCTTTCGGATTTCCCGTTAAAATAATACAATCAAGTTTATTCCGGAATGATGGATTCTCATTGCCAGTGATGGCAATTACTGGAATGGATGGGTATAATATTTCAGTCAGATCAATCAGTTCAATTACTTCTCGTGTTTTACCTGAATTGGAAACCACCAGCAATATGTCATTTTCCTGCAAAATACCAAGGTCACCATGTTGGGCTTCACTCGGATGAAGAAATATAGCCGGTGTGCCAGTACTGCAGAATGTAGTTGCTATATTCTCAGCAATCTGGCCAACTTTACCCATTCCGCTTATAACCAGCTTCCCTTTCAGTTCATGAACATGATGATAAATAAGCTCAACTACTCCTGTAAAATCATTTGACCTGGGAATATTCCTTATAGCCTCAGCTTCTTTTTCAATAATATAATAAATGTCTGTCTTCATAATTTGTTCACTGCACTTTTAATTATGATCAATTTTCTGAGAAGATTTTCCATTTTTTCAAGCTTCAGCATATTATTCCCGTCAGATTTTGCAATAGCCGGATCGGGATGTGTTTCTATGAATATACCGTCTGCACCTGCAGCAATTGCAGCTCTTCCAATAATTTCTATCATTTCCGGTTTACCCCCGCTTACTCCTGATGGCTGGTTTGGTTGTTGCAAAGAATGTGTTATATCGACTATTACCGGTACCTCATTTTTCTTCATTTCCGGGATATTGCGGAAATCCACTACCAGATCCTGATATCCGAAAGTAGTACCTCGCTCTGTCAGCATTACATTCCTGTTACCTGAATCAATGATTTTCTGAACCGCAAATTGCATGGAATTGCCGGAAAGGAATTGTCCTTTCTTAATGTTTATCCATTTTCCGGTTACTGCCGCTGCTTCCAGAAGATCTGTCTGGCGGCAAAGAAAAGCCGGTATCTGGATTACATCCACAAATTCTGCAGCAATTGCAGCTTCTGCAGGATTATGTATATCAGTGATTACAGGAAATGAAAATTTTTCTCTGATCCGGCTTAGTATTTCAAGAGCCTTAATATCACCGATACCTTTGAATGAATTACCTTTTGACCGGTTGGCTTTACGGTATGACGATTTGAATAATAGAGGGATACCGAACTTAATAGATAAACGGTCAAGCTGTTCCGCAACCTCTGTTACCAAATCTTCCGATTCAATGACACATGGTCCTGCAATAAGTAAAAAATTTTCCGGATTGTCCCTGAATCTGAGGCCGGGTATATCCGGGATCATCGTTCTATTGGCTGTTTCCATATGCTTAAACGGTAATATAAAAAATTATTTGCCTAAATTAGTAAATCGTAGAAATTGATTATTTATTATGATACTTGATTAACCACAGACACAACTCCGAAATTACAGATATGGTAATTATGATTTCTGCAGGCGTTTTTTGCCTGGATGTAAGGTCATTGGTAGTCATACGGGGATAAACTTGGTTTAAGAAAAATTCAAAAGAAAAGAGTTGAGAAAATTATGTGCTGTCA
>CAZPMM010000399.1:0-2522 GCA_964587405.1 uncultured Rikenellaceae bacterium | reverse complement strand
TGAACTGTCAGGATATCATGAACTCTTCAGGACTATTTTTGATCATACAATTGAAAATGGCATTGACTATGAATATGGTGGTGTTTTTGTGGAGGGACCTCATTCCGGAGGTGTATACGACAGAGAAAAGGAATTCTGGCAGCAGGCTGAAGCATTGATAGGTCTGCTAGATGCCCTGATAATGTTTGGTGATGAAAAATACTGGGATGCATATAAGAATGTTCATCGTTTTGTTATTGATAAAGTAGTAAATAAAGGTATAGGGGAGTGGTGGCCACTGCTCACAAGAAAAGGAGAGCCGATATGGACACATATGTCACATTCATGGAAAGTTAATTATCACTCGGTAAGAGCTATGGTGCAAAGTATTAAAAGACTGAATATACTGCTTGAAGGGAAAGTATAACAGAGTTACAATAATCAATCAGCCCGGAAACTGGGATGTTGTGATCAATTATTAATGACTTGCACAGAATAATTAAAGAAATTGTGCAATTTCATTCAAAGGTTTCCTGTTTTTTACTCCCTTCTTTATAAATCCTTCTTTCGGATAACCCAGAGATATAATTCCAAAAATGAGCTCGGATTCACAAAGATTCAGAGCTTCCTTTAAGATCGGAGGATTATAGGCAGCTATCCAGCAGGTACTTACTCCTTCGTTTTCAGCAGCAAGTATCATTTGTGTCATTGCTATTGTTACATCTGTTTCAACGGAATTATATCCATCGTATTGACGTTTCCATGATTTATTACTAAGTCCTACAACTATCAGGACATGCGGAGCATCCCGGAACCAGTCGCGCTGATAACATTCCCTCACTTTTTCAAGCATCTCCGGAGAAGAGATCACCAGAAATTTATATGGCTGGAGATTACAGGCTGATGGTGCCAGATTACCTGCATCAAGAATGTTTCTGAGAATCTTTTCTGGAACCGGTTTGTCCGGATCATAATTGCGTACGCTTTCGCGGGAACGAATAAGTTCATAATATTCCATAATATCTGACTTTAATGTTTATATTTTTTGTCTGTTTTCTTAAAAACCGCCACTGCAGGAAATACCGGATAATACCAATAACATCATTCCGGAAAATATAATAACTTTTTCATTTGTTTCATCATAATTTCATTATCAAGATCCACAATTGTCGTGTATTTGCCATCTGTCATCTTTGTGTCATTCAATTATAAGCTAAAATAAATTTAAAAAGATCGTGAATTATTATTTTATCAATTCCTGAAACAAAATGCTTTCATAAACGTTATTAGCATTACTATTTAAGAAAAATGAAATTGAAATTCAGGAAATCGGTTTATTATTTAATACCTCTTGGTGTAATAATAAAAATACTGCTGACTATATTAATATTGAATCTTCCGGGTGGCTGCAAAGAGGAGCGTGAAAACAAACTACGTGAAAAGGCCAAAAGGCAGACCACAACTGTTACAAATAATGTCAGGCAGTTGAAATAATTGAATATTATTACTCAGTTTTTCTTCGTACCTTCCGGTACTTCTTATAATTTTATTGTCTATTTATTATGAGGACTTTTATGTTCCTTTATATCCCCTGAGGTTAAATCATTAACATCTGCCAATTATTTAAAGTCCCTCTAAACCAAGAATTATGAAAATTTCGGAAATTAAAGAATACAGCGATAGGTTATACAGTTCTGTGCTGCATTTATTGCCCCAGCTTGATCCTGAAATAAAACTACCTTCAAGGGAATTCTTTAAAAATATGCTGGAAGCCAGTGATACCCATTTCTTTATTGCAGAGCTTGAAAATAGTGATATAAAAGGTATTCTCACCCTCGTCAAATATAATATTCCCACTGGCACTAAATTCTGGATAGAAGATGTGGTAATTGATGAATCACAGAGAGGAAAGGGATATGGAAAAGAACTGATGCTGCATGCTATGAGATTTGCTGAATCATTGGGAGCTAGGACAATAGATCTGACATCAAGGCCATACAGATCAGTTGCAAACCACTTATACCAGGGTCTGGGATTTGTTAAGCGTGAAACAAACGTTTACAGATATCAGGTGTCCTCTTAAAAAACTGACAGAATCTGAAAGAGGAGATACGCAGGAAATTATTGCTTATGTGAACAGCGATTGTGTAAATTAATTGTGATGTCTTTGGCAGGTATGCTATTCATGATATGTACTCTGGGATATATAAATAAATTGTCTGATCTACAGTCCTTTCAACTTTACTTTTGTATCATCGACCATTTTAATCTGATGACTTCAGTATAGAGATAAAAATCAACGTCATCAGATCCGTTAAAGCAATTGGAAATGTGTTTCTCATAGTCTTTTTGTTTTAGAATGAACTTAATTTCCAGTATTCCTTTGTGCTCCTTTCGCAATTCTACAGGGGGGCCTTAGTGTTGTTCCTCAGTGGACCTAAGTGGCTCTCTTTTTAAGCATGAAAGGATATATAAGTTTTTCAATAAGTTATATAGTAGAGCCAAAGATATCTTTCAATAATTTTTGCAAATGGTTTAATTAA
>CAZPMM010000398.1:0-2537 GCA_964587405.1 uncultured Rikenellaceae bacterium | reverse complement strand
ATGAAACCCACATGATTGATCCAAATCACAAACACCAATGAAAATAATTCATCTTCAATCATGTGCGGTTCTCCCGCTTGAGCGGGACAGGCTATCAGGCCATTAAAAACAAAATTATTTACTGATGAAATTTAATAAGGATTTGATCGAAAGAAATAAAAATTAAAATATTTTATCAATATTGATCATTAAAACATTATATAAATTTGTATTGACCGGTCAGGTTTTAATAATTATTTCAGAATGATTAATTCTTTGACAAAATCTGAAAATATCGAAAATAAAACTGTTCACCCGACCTCAAAGAGTGCAGGTTGATTTTTCTGCGTTCTCTCTTATAAGGAAAGTGTTAAAAAAGCAGAAAAATCAGATCAGGAAGCCATTCTGTCAATGAGTTACACAATGGATATACAGAGTTAGTGAATAAAAAAAAGTTATATCCATCTCGAAAATAGTTTTATTGTTCATATTATAAATATGAATATTTCATGTATAAATTGTTTAAATTTTAATATTATTTTGTTTGCTGAATTTATTTAATAACTTTACAAACAAAAACAATCACAATCGATCATTCTTATTAATATGAACGGGAAACAATTAAGAATTCAGAAATTATTCAACAACAGTGAAAATACTGTAATAATTGCAATAGATCATGGCATGTTTGACGGACCAATTACCGGAATGACAGATCTTAAAAAAACCGCTGAGCGGATAAATCCTGATGTAGATGGAGTACTCTTAAGCCCAGGAATGTTAAAACGTTTTCACTATATATTTAACTTCAAGGGAGCTCCCATTCCGATAGTCCGATTAAACTGGAGTTCGGTTTACTGTTTTCACTGGAACTATAATAAAGCCTATACTGTAATTGCCCAAACTGTTGAGGAAGCTGTTTCAAATGGCGCTGAAATTGTACTGGCATCTCTTACCCTTCAAACAGGAAGTGAAGAAAACGACACCAGAAATGTGGAAGTTTACAGCCGCCTGGTTAATGAAGCTGATAAAATGGGAATTCCGATTATCGGAGAATTTTTTCCGGCATATTCAGACACTATCTCTTCCGATCAGTTGTATGAACAGGTTTACTCTGGCTGCCGTATTCTGAGTGAATTGGGTTGTGACATCATTAAAACATTCTATACCATTAATTTCAAGGATGTAACTGAAAGTTGTCCTGTGCCAATATTGGGGCTTGGTGAAGAAAAAAAACCAACACAGATTGAAGCATTACAGTTAGCATCCAGTGAAATTAAAGATGGTGCACACGGAGTTGTATTTGGACGAAATGCAATTCAGGTAAAAAATCCATTCGCGTTCCAGGCTGCTTTATGTGATGTGGTAAAAAAGAATATTGATCCTACTGAAGCATTTATGAAGCATAACCTTTCTGAAATCTGAGAAATCCGGAATATATCCTATGAAAAGCATTATTGGTATCGATGCAGGAACAACTTCTATTAAAGGTGTTATTCTCAACAGCAATGGAGATCTTGTTGCAAACGCCTCACATGAATATCAGCTTGAGACGGGACCAGATGAGATTTGCGAATTGGATCCTGAAGTTTACTGGACTGTGACCTGCAATCTGATCAGGACATTATTACAAAAATCAGGTACCGATCCTTCAAATATTTCAGGAATTGCATTTTCAAGCCAGGGAGAAACTATTATTACAGTAGACCCTCAGGGAAAGCCTTTAAGAAAAGCTATTATCTGGCTGGATAACAGATCTATAGAACAGGCTACCCGCATCAGGGACAGATTTGGCGAACAGAGAATAATGAATATTACCGGCCAGCCTGAGATACTACCAATCTGGCCTGCCACGCGTATACTCTGGATCAAAGAGAACGAACCTGATATATTTATAAAAGCGGGTAAATATCTGCTTGTTGAAGATTATCTTTTATTCCGGATGACCGGCAGATATTGTACCGAGCATTCTCTTGTTTCTTCTACTCTTTATTTTGATATAACCCAAAAGAAATGGTGGGATGAAATGCTGGATTTTCTTGGTATTACTGTACAGCAGCTACCTGAATTGTACAGCTCGGGTATCCCTGTTGGTAATCTTACACCTGAAGCTGCTTCAGCTACAGGATTGACAACCAAAACGATTTGTGTGACCGGTGCCTATGACCACCCAGCAGGTGCTATCGGATCGGGAAACATAAGTAACGGAGATGTTACTCTTACAATCGGGGCATCGATGGCAATGTGTGTGGCTATTGATAAACCGGTTTCAGATCTGTCGTTAAAACTACCATGTCAATGCCATGCAATTGATGGTCTTTATTTTTTACTTCCTTACGGACAAACAGCCGGGATGGTACTTAAATGGTTTAAGGATGAATTTTGTCAAATCGAAATAGAAGAGGCGATACGTAATGATCAGGATCCATATTTCCTGATGGATAGAATGGCTGAACAGATACCGCCCGGAGCTGACGGTTTACTAATGTTACCCCACTTAATGGGAACCGGCTCTCCTGAATTTAATCCCAAGGTCAAAGGTGTTTTTGCCGGAATCA
>CAZPMM010000397.1:0-2546 GCA_964587405.1 uncultured Rikenellaceae bacterium | reverse complement strand
TAGACAAAGGAAGATTTTATGAAATGTTATATTTTCTATCTTATGACAACAAACTAAAAAAAACACCAAGAAAGAACGGTAGAGCTGTAAAAAAAGAAGAGCTTATGGAAGTATTGGAATTTACAAATTATAACAGTTTTAGAAAATTTATGTGTAATTTAGCTAAACTTAATGTTTTAACAGAAGTTTCTACTACTAATAAAACCAAAGTGGTTATACTTAATCCTGTATATGTAAATAGAAACATAAGAATAGACTACACTACATACATTATATTTAAAGAGCATATAAAAAAATATCTAACAGAAGAAGAAATATATTATATAGAATTGTTAGGAAACAAAGATGAATTAATAGATTCTTTTGAAATATACTAACTCCACTTTTTAGTGGAATAATTTAAATAAACTCCACTTTTTAGTGGAGTTGCCAAATAGCATCTAAGCCAATAATATCAATAGTTAGAGTGTGTTTTTTGAGTTTCGTTTCTTATTTAAACTTAGATAAAAATATAATCTGAAACTATGATAGAAATTTTATCTAATAATATGTATAATTACTTTAGGCATATAAATGATGTACTATAGCTTATGCTGTTAATAGGTTTATAAATCCATATTTAGTTAAGTATTTCTCTAAGAAAAATGTAAAAGTTGACGAAGATATGTATGCTTTATCAGAAATGATACAATTAATATTCAGGAGTGGAATTAGAAATAACGAAGATATAAACATTTATATCCCTTCAAGTAGAATTAGAAAATTATTAATTGACTTTTTAGAAGTTGGTTATCAAACGGACAAGAATTTTAAAAAAAGTCAACGTTTTCAATGGTCAGAGGGCTGTTCTTGTTATAGTACAGCCAATAATATAAAGGAGGTAAAAATGATAAACTTATACGTGAAATGACAGAGGATGTGTCACCAAGTAAAGTAACAGAAGAAGTTTTTATTGTGAAAAGGAGAGATTAAAATGACAAAAGAAGAAAGACAAGTTAGAACAAACCAATTAATACAGCTACAAGCATTACCGTTGGATATTAAAATATTAAAAACAAAACAACGAATACGAGAGTTTTATAACAAAACAGGTGGGAAAGTATATATATCGTTTTCAGGTGGAAAAGATAGCACAGTGCTTTTAAATTTAGTTAGACAAGAATTTCCTGATGTAACTGCTGTATATTGTGATACAGGTCTTGAGTATCCAGAATTAAAAGAATTTGTTAAAAAGCAAGACAATATAGAAATAATAAAGCCTAAAATAACATTTTTAGAAGTTATCAATAAATATGGGTTTCCTGTAATAAGTAAAGATGTTTCGCTGACTTTGGAATATGCTAAAAAAAATAAACCGTGGGCTATTAATAGGCTAAAAGGATTAGAAGCAGATGGAAGTTTTAGGGAAAACGGTTTTAAGAAAAGATTTAAAAAATATTATTACTTAATAAACGCACCCTTTAAAATATCAGGTAAATGTTGTGATATTATGAAAAAAAGACCGTTTAAGTTATTTGAAAAAAATACAAAGCTAAATCCAATGCTCGGCACTATGGCACAAGAAAGTAAATTCAGAAAAGAGTCTTGGTTAAAAAATGGTTGTAATGCTTTTAATTCAAGCAGACCTTTGAGCCAACCACTTTCGTTTTGGACTGAACAAGATATTTTGAATTATATAAAGAGTAATAATTTAGAAGTAGCAAGTGTATACGGTAATTTAATCGAGGATGAAAAAGGCAAATTATCATTTGACGGTTGTCAAAGAACTGGATGCATGTTTTGTGCATTAGGAGTCCACTTGGAGAAAGGTAAAAATAGATTTGAAAAAATGAAAGAAACACATCCTAAAATATACGATTACTGTATTAATAAATTAGGATTAAAAGAGGTATTAGATTTTATAGGTGTTAAATATTAAAGTCAAAAGATTGAGCAGTCAAGCTGCTCTTTTTTTTATTTTTTGTAGTTTTATAGGGATTTGTCAAGTAATTTTCGATAAAAAGTTCGATAATTCATAAAAAAGCGTCTTATTTACACTTGGATTTTAAGTCGGTATAACCAATCTCTCCACACAATCCCCAAACGCAATCTATCCAAATCATTTAATTACATATGTAAATCAATACTTACTCTCACTTTACCTGCCCATCCAATTCTAAAAACTTCTTTCCTACTATTTCTCACAACAATCCTAACAAAATCAACGCTTTTCATATATTTACAAGCATAATAAATTCAACTATCCCACACATCATACAAACCTAATAAAATCAATGCCTCGCACACACTATAAAAATATTTATTAATTGTACGAAAATTTATATTGACAAATAGATAAAATTGTAGTATAATCTATATTGTGAAGAGCAAATAAAATAAAAATAAGGAGTGATTAAGATGAAACTAATAAACATAAGCAACCACAACAGTAGTAATTGGAGTAAAGAACAAAGGGCAGGTTTCGATGAAATTATAGACGTACAATTTCCAAATATACCTGCTAATACAACAACAAAGGATGTTATATTAATAGCTTATGATTTACT
>CAZPMM010000396.1:0-2548 GCA_964587405.1 uncultured Rikenellaceae bacterium | reverse complement strand
TACCATGTATCCAGTTTCTTTGCAGCATCATCACGCTTCGGCTCCTCTGAAGACCTCAAGGAACTGATAGATACAGCCCATGTTTCAGGATTAAGAGTAATTATGGACCTGGTGCATTCACACTCAGCCAGGAACATAAATGAAGGACTCGGATTTTTTGACGGATCTCCCGGACAATATTTCCACACGAACAACAGAAGGAACCATGTTGCCTGGGATTCATTATGCTTTGACTATGGGAAGGACAATGTGATCCATTTTCTGCTGTCTAACTGCCGCTACTGGCTTGATGAATTCAGGTTTGACGGTTTTAGGTTCGATGGTGTCACCAGTATGATCTATTATGATCATGGTCTGGGTAAGAATTTCACCAAATATGACGATTATTTTGATGGCGGTCAGGATATTGATGCACTTATTTACCTCTATCTCGCGAATAAAATGATCCATGAAATAAAACCTCATGCTCTTACTATTGCAGAGGAGATGAGCGGTATGCCCGGACTGGCTTCAGATACGGCAGTCGGAGGCTATGGATTTGATTACAGGCTTTCGATGGGTGTCCCGGATTTCTGGATCAAACTTGTAAAGGAGGTTGCCGACGAAAACTGGGATATGGGAAATCTAATGCATGAACTTTCACAGCACCGGCCCGAAGAAAAAGTAATATCGTACTGTGAATCACACGACCAGGCTCTGGTTGGCGACAAAACATTAATCTTCAGGATGACCGATGCCGAAATGTATACGGGTATGAATATATCTTATCACAGTCTGATCCTCGACCGTGCTATTGCCCTTCACAAAATGATAAGGCTCATAACGTTCGGCACCGCGGGAGGCGGCTATCTTAATTTTATGGGAAATGAGTTTGGTCATCCCGAATGGATTGATTTCCCGAGGGAGGGAAACAACTGGAGTTATAAATATGCCCGAAGACAATGGCACCTGGTTAAAGATCAGTCACTGAAATATAAATATCTGGCTGCCTTTGACCGGGAAATGATAAGGCTACAGGATAAGTATAAGATCCTTGATGAACCATTTGTGGATAGAATATATGAGAATTCTGTTGATAAAGTCATCGCTTTTACGAGAGGAGATCTCTTGTTCGTATTCAATTTTCATCCGGTGAAATCATTTACTGATTACGGAATACCAATAAAGGGTAAATTCAGGATACTAATTGATTCTGATGATCCGGAATTCGGAGGTTTTAACCGGATTTCCAGGAGCACCATCTACCTTTCCCAGAAAAAAACAGCCAGGCAGACAATAAATATGCCTTACTATTTATATCTGTATATACCTTCAAGAACAGCTGTGGTATTTAAAAAAGAGCCGATCAGAAAAGTCACCGATATTTAATCGATCCACCTGAGCAGGTAAAAATCCTGCTTATGAGGAAGGTCTTTATGCTTGGGATAAATTCGTATTCCATAAAAAAAAGTACCTGCTTTCTCAGGAATAAGCTCTGCTCTGTACAAACATTTTCCGTTTTTGCAGCTAACAAGGGCAAATTCCTTACTGCTAACAAATTCATTTGTCCCCTTTTTGCTCATCCGAGTAATAATAAACTCCACACCCACGTTTTCTTTCGGAATCTTATTAATATTCAATGCTATTTCAGCTTTATAATTATGGCCGGAATGGTAAATATTTTCACCGGGTTTTTCAAAGCTGTAATTAATGACTTCAATATTATCCCACTCTTCAGCAATTTTCTTTTTCCATTCAGTAAGCTCTTTTGCCTTTTCAAAGTTATTTGCTATCAAATATTTATTCCTCTTATATAACTTTGAATAATATTTCTCATAATAATCATCGAGTTGCCTTTTCATAGTGAATTCGGGGGCTATCTTGACCATGGTGTTTTTTATATGGCTGATCCATTCCACAGGTACTCCATTTTCGTCAAATGAGTAGAATGCCGGTATTATTTCATATTCGAGCATGTTATATATGGTTTCGGCATCAACATCATCCTGCAGATCCTGGTTTGCGAAAGTTCTTTTCTTCGGCAGGGCCCAGCCTGCATAGGCCCTGTAACCCTCAACCCACCAGCCATCGAGAACACTGAAATGAAGTGTGCCATTCATTACAGCTTTTTCCCCGCTTGTTCCGCTTGCTTCCAGAGGTCTTGTAGGTGTATTAAGCCATATATCGACCCCCTGTACCATATATTTTGCAAGTTCAATATCATAATTTTCCAGAAGGATAACCTTTCCTGCAAATCGGGGCATTTGTGACACTTCAAAAATCCGTTTGATAAGATCTTGTCCTCCCCCGTCATGGGGATGAGCTTTTCCTGCATAAATAAACTGAACAGGTCTGTCCGGATTATTAACTATTTTTGCAAGCCTGTCGAGATCTCTGAAGAGCAATGAAGCTCTTTTGTATGTTGCAAAGCGCCTTGCAAAACCAATTGTCAAAGCCTTCTCATCGAGATGTGTGCTGATATTAAGGAGTGTTCTGGGACTGACATGTTTGTCGATCATATCAGTCTGAAGGCGTTTCCGGATGTTAATGAACAGTATCTTCTTAAGTT
>CAZPMM010000395.1:0-2548 GCA_964587405.1 uncultured Rikenellaceae bacterium | reverse complement strand
AGCACACCACTGAAGAACGTTTCCGATGTGATGCAGTTCCACTTGGCGAAGGGGTGGTCTAGGTTCACAGCATAGTCGCCCATACAGGGTTTTGGCCACACCCATATCAACTGAGTGTCATTCACGTCATACCAATGACCCTTGTACCGGACAAACCTTTGGGAATAGAAGTCGGCATCCTTGATGTAATCGAAGTCAGCACGCTCCCGCTCGCTCAGGTCCATGAAGCACTTCAACTCCCTGGGTTTGTTGTCGGTTACGATTTTGATTTTGTCCATGGCTATTCTCTAAAATAGACAAGGGTGTCGACAAGTGCGTCGATCTGTTCGTAAGTCATGCTGTCAGGCACTTCATGTTCGGTGTAATAATCGCTCTTGAAATTGTACTGGCTGAGTTCTTTCTTAAAGCACCAGACTCCGTCTGGCCAATAGTAGATGGTGTTGTAGGGCATGTTCATTCTCCTTCAAGGAAACGGGCGGTTGATACCGCCCGTTTGAATTCATTTATCGTATTCCATGAACGGAATGGACGTTCCAGGCACGGAAGCGCACAGTTCCCCGTACTTGATCTCGACCGTGACCGTGGAGATGATCTTCCCAAGGCAATTGACCATTTCCTTGGCGTCCTTGCCTGTCAGGGCACCAGAACGCAGGTCGGCGAGGATTACACAAGCTTGGTTACGAACTTCTTCGATATTCTTCATTTCAGTTTCCTTGTTTGATGTGACGTTTGATCTGCATGTGCAGGCGTTTCAACTCGATGAGTTCTTGGGGAACATCCTTTACTGATGAAAGACCCATGACACGTTTAATTTGTGACGCTCTTAACATCACTTTCTCACTATTCTTTTTGTGATAATCTGCTGCACTGGCTTTTACCTTTTCGGCATTCTCCTTTCTGTATTTTGACTTTCTGGCTATATCCTTTTCGCGGTTCTCCTTTCTGTATTTTGCCCCTGCGGCTATCATACAAACCTTGCATCGCACGCAAAGCCCGTCACATGCTCTCTTGTTACTGTAGAACTCCGACCTCCCCTTCTCCACCCCACACCCAGGGCAAACTTTGTAGGTCACAGCCCACCACCTTTATCTGCAGACACCCGCTTCTTCTCCAACCCTTTGGCAGAGTAACCCTTCACCTTCTCAGGATTCTCGACCCTCCATTTACGGGTTTTGGCAATTGCCTTCTCCCTATTCGCCGCATACCATTTGGCAGAGTAACCCTTCACCTTCTCAGGATTCTCGACCCTCCATTTAGCAACTTCGGCTTTAATCGCATCCTTGTTATTGGCGTACCTTTCTGTAGAGTGTTCCTTCACGCACTCCTTACAGGAGGCACGCCTGCCATTTCTACCTGCTTGCGGGTAGAAATCTTCAAGTGGCTTTTCCACCTTGCACTTGGAACAAATCTTGGTTGTCATAACCCCACCCCCGCCAACTCTTCCCGAGTCCACAAGAGTTCAAGGTCACCTTGGAATACCTCAAAGTCTTGCGCAAGGTAGTTGATCTGGGCTTGGATGTGGTCGGCGCGGGCCTTTAGGTTGTTGGCCTTGCTCATGATGCTGTACCCGACTTCCGGAAGTTTGGTTGCGATGTCGGGCATTTCTTGGCATTTCTTGATGATCACAGATACCCCCTTTCTGCAAAGCTGACGGTGTCCATGCCACCGACGATGATGTGGTCAAGGACTTTGACATCGACCAGCGCCAGGGCGTCTTTCAGTGCTTTGGTCAATGCCACGTCTGCTCGACTTGGTTCAGGCATGCCCGATGGATGGTTATGGGCAAGGCTCACGGCTCCGGCGTTGAGTCGAAGCGCTTCCTTGACAACTTCCCGAGGATAAACGCTGGTTTCCGTCAAGGTGCCACGAAACATTTCGACACACGTGATCAGGCGGTGATGGGCGTCGAGGAAGATGGCGATGAAAACTTCGTGCTCCAGTTCTGCGAGTTCGATGATCAAGTAGTTCTTGATGAGCAGCGGGCTGCTCATGACATCACCCGGCTTTTTGAGCCTGCGCTCGATGATTTGCAGGGCTTTGGCTATGACCTCGCCCTCGCTGATGTTGTCCAGCAGGTTGTTTGTGCCGTAGGTGGGCACGTCTTCACTTTTCATATACATTGCATACTCCTTGTTGTTGTGTCAAAGGTCAAGTGCGTCTCGGATCTCGTTTGCTTTGTCCCTCCTCCCTCTCTCAAAGCCGAGCTGATAGTGTTCTTCAATCCCCCTTATGAGAACTTCAGGGTCGATGTTCTTCAGAAGCGTTGCGTTCAACCACTTTTCAACATCGTAAAGCTCGACATTGCGCTCGATCATGCTTGTGAGGAGTTTGCCCTCCGGCGTGTTTTTGAAGATCGTCATATCACAGCCAAAGATTAGGTCTGAGATCCGGTAGCAGCGGCTGTTCTGCGAGATGTTGTGGGTTCCAGGCAAGTCGAACACGTGAATTGTCGTTGTTCCCTCGTCGCCTTTCCCTATGGTGACTTTATGGTACATTTTCATTCTCCTTCAAAGTACATGAAATCAAGGTCTAGGTGGAGTTCCAGTGC
>CAZPMM010000394.1:0-2569 GCA_964587405.1 uncultured Rikenellaceae bacterium | reverse complement strand
TGAATATACACGGTACATTTTATGAGATGCCCAGGGAAGCCGGTTTGAATTCGTTGAGGCCAGTCGCTTCGCACAATAAAAAAATAATGGATTTCTGTACCTGGAGAGGACTACTGATAATTGCGGGAGTGGATGGCAAAGCTAAGAATGATGGACATGTATTCGTTTCTAAAGATAAAAAAGCAGCTCTTTGGTTTGGAGCTATTGATGACCTTTGGAATCTGGGTAAACCAGTCGGTGTTGGCGGACCCTGGAAAAATACTAAAGTAGCAGCAAACATTCCGTCTGATAAATACCTGATGACAGGATATGACAGAAAAACACTTGAATTGTTAACAGACAGAGATGTTTTGATTACTGCAGAAATTGATGTGGATTTTAATGGATGGCATGAATTTAAAATTTTCAAATTGAAAGCGGGAGAAAAATTTATTTACAAATTTCCCGATGGTTTCAATGCTCATTGGATAAGATTTAAATCCGATTCTGACTGTACAGCTACCGCTTGGCTGGTTTATGAGTAAAAACCATTTTTTATGTTGGCGAAAGTCTTTTTTCAGATAAATATTAAGTAATAAGTCATGAGATGGTCGATTTTATCAATGATTTTGATATCTATTTGTAGTTGTTCCGGAAAGAATAATCTTATTTTCCTCGAAGCTGAATCCTTTACAAACAAAGGTGGGTGGGTATTGGATCAACAGTTTATGGATGTTATGGGATCTCCATATTTAATGGCTCACGGAATTGGAAAAGTGGTTGATGATGCATGGACTACTATCAGAATACCTTCAAACGGGAAATACAGAGTATGGGTGCGAACCAGGAATTGGACTGCAAAATTCACTGAAAAGAAAACTCCTGGAATATTTAAGATACAGATAGATAATAAAATCTATCCATTCACATATGGACAGGGAAAAGGAGAATGGCAATGGGAAAGAGGAGATAATTTATATCTGCAAAAGGGTAATTCTAAAATATATCTGAAGGATCTTAGCGGTTTTAATGGCCGGGTTGATGCAATCATTCTCACTTCTGATCCTGATTTTATCCCCCCCGGGGATATTGAAAACTTAAGGTACTTCAGGAAAAAAATGTTGAATCTTCCGGAAAAAACACCTTCTGCAGGAACTTTCGATTTTGTCGTTGCAGGAGGGGGAATTGCCGGAATCTGTGCTTCTGTCTCTGCAGCCAGACTCGGTTTAAAGGTAGCACTTATTCAAAACAGACCTGTTTTGGGTGGAAATAATAGTTCAGAGATCCGGGTCGTCTTCAGGGGTAAAACCAAGACAGGTAAATATCCTGCATTAGGTAGTATTGTGCAGGAACTGGAACCAAAAAAAGAAGAGGGAATAATGTCTGCGAAATCATTTGGGGATAGTTCAAAAATTGCACTGGTTAAGGCTGAGAAAAATATCAGCCTCTTTCTTAATTATCATGTTATTGATGCTGAGGTAGTTGACAAAAGGATTGTTGCTTTAACTGCGAAAAACATTGAAAACAGTAAAGAATTGCGATTTGAGGCACCAATTTTTGCTGACTGTACAGGTGATGCGAATCTGGGTTATCTTGCAGGGGCTGATTTCAGGATGGGTAGCGAATCGAAGACACAAACAGGTGAGTCGAGAGCGGCAGATATAGAATCAAATCAGGTATTAGGTGCCGGTTTATATTGGTGGAGCAAGGATACAGGGAGTGAAACACATTTTCCTGATTGCCCGTGGGCATACCAGTTTAATGAGGAGAGTTGCCAGCACGTTACACGAAGTTCATGGAACTGGGAAAGCGGATTTAATCAGGATATGATTTATGATTTCGAGGAAATAAGAGATAATCAAATCAGATCTATTTTTGGCAACTGGTCATTTCAAAAAAATCATAGTATCAGAAAAAATGAATATTCCAGAATGGAAATTGCTGAGATGGGATATATTATGGGTAAGAGGGAATCACGCCGAATGTTGGGAGATTTAATTATTACCCAGATGGATCTTGATGGACCGGTATCATATCCTGACGGATGTGTTGAAATAAATTGGGGAATAGATATACATATTCCTGATCCTGTAAATTCAAAACATTTCCCCGGACAGGAATTCAGATCAATTGCAATACATCCAAATAAGGAATCCTCTCCACCTTTTGCTGTACCTTACAGATGTTTCTATTCGCGTAATATAAACAACCTGTTTATGGCAGGAAGGCATATAAGCACCACACATGTGGCTCATGCAGCAACCAGAGTTCAGCGGAACACTGGTACCTATGGAGAAGTAGTAGGGATTGCTGCCTTTTTATGTAACAAACTGAATACAGACCCCAGGGGATTATATGTATCCTATCTGGATAAATTAAAAGAAGCTTTATTGAAAGGAGTTCCTGCCGGGAATTGAGTTCAAACCTAACAATCATTATTGGAGATTCTTTTGCTGAAAAATTTTCTATTACAACCTAAAACTGAATAAAATATGAAAATGTATAAGCTTATTTCCAAGCTATTTTTAAGTCTGTCACTTTTAAGTTGTTCGAACAAAAATGAGGTTTCAGACTATAATTCCTTCAGTGG
>CAZPMM010000393.1:0-2585 GCA_964587405.1 uncultured Rikenellaceae bacterium | reverse complement strand
GACACTTACTGCAAGTAATGTTGCACCATCGGCATTTTCTTTCATTCCGTATTCCCATGGCCAGTCAACAAGCAGTATCTTCCCTGTTGAATGTCCGCCAGGAGTTGTTGCTCTGATAAGATACCTTCCCCAATCTTTCTTATTAATATTGAAGGTCATATGACCTTCACCTTCCGGAGTAATTATTTTCTGCCTGATTACAGGTTTATGTATCTGCCCGGAAGCATAATCTGCAAGATATTCATCATTCGATTCCCACCACCATCTGTAGGAAAGCTTGTAAACAGTTACCTCCACCTCCGATCCGACAGGCTTACCTTTTTCATTTACAGTAACAATTTTTACATCATTGTCTGTATCGGTAAAGAGGGTTCTGTTTTTACTCGTAAGTCCCGGAAGATTAATCCCGGCAAATACCGGATATGGAGAGTATTTGTAAATTGACTGTACTATACTTTCATCGCCACCCTGTTCCTGCACTTTTACTGTGAAAATGGCATTAAGCATTCCCGGGGCATTTATCTGTTTGCCCGGAGTGAATCTGATGACGGCATTGCCGTTGTCATCTATCTTATTATTGTAAATATTAACCGTTTCGGTATAGAAATCAGCAACGGGATCATCGAAAACATACTGGCTGTAATTCTTAAATTCCGTTGAAGTATGTTTGAACAGATAATCAACAGTTGTTTTCAGGTTTCTTGCCACCGAACCGTTCAGCCATTTCACATTGAGATTTCCTGTTGCCCCATGTTCTTCTCTTCCAAGTATTTCTGAAGGGAAAGTGAGGTTTATTTTCAGGCGGTTAGGTTTGATGGTTTCAATACGTATTCGTTTTGAAAAAGTGACGCCTCCTATTCTGAACTGTGCACGGTAAGTGCCTGTCATGGCATCGGGACCAGTACATGTTCTGAATACCATCAAATTTCCTGTTCCGGGTTTATGGATCTGATTGTCCACTCTTTGTTCAAGGGGATTTATAAGTTCAAATTGAACCGGGTGATCAGAGGGAAGGTCATTCAGCATATCCCTGATAAAGACTGACAGGTAGATAGAGTCTCCTGGTCTCCAGGCATCCCTTTCACCATAAATGAATGCCTTTATACCCTTTTCAGGTTTCGTTCCTGCCACATCAAATGAACTGAGCGAAAGAGACGATCCGTCGTTCAACTTCAGATAATTACGATCTTTGTCTTTATTAGCTATCACGAGAAATGGTTTTCCAGGGCAGAAAAGAGAGAATAATCCGTCCTGATCAGTATTACCGGACAATATCTGCTGCATCTGGTAATTATAAACCTCAATCTTTACTTCATTCAGCGGCAAGGCTGTAAGAAGGTCATTGACAGTAACTTGCAGAATATTGTCATCTCCCATTTTGGCGATAATGCCCAGATTTGAAGCGATAATGTTCTTTGATACATTTCTGTCGGGGCTGTAATATGCATCTTTGCAGGGATCATTACGGTCCTCCCACAGGAAATTCATTGAATAGTAGATTGCCTCATAGCTGTTATCAAAATATTCATCCGGATTATCATAATATGTTTTTTCTATTTCCTGTGCTTCACCAAGGAGTTCTTCAAAACGGGAAATTTTTTCTGTCTGTGCACAGGATAGCAAAGAATATGATTTCCTCATTCCTAGCTGGACTTTGTATAAAACACCGGGTTCAACATCTATATAATCTGAAAGATCAATTGTATGTAAATTCCACGAACCGCTACCAGCTCCGTTTCCGGAAAGCAGGTCAATTCTTCCGGTATAAACCGGTCTGCCAAAGTTTTTAATATAATATCCCCTGTCAATATCATTTTCCTGAAGGAAATATGGCAGGTTATTTTCATAGATTTTTATTATTCTGAGATCGACTGCACTAAGATTTGCAGTTTTAAACGGAAATATCAGGTCTTGGGATGATGGCAGAATAACTCCTTTACCTGTTAACATTATTCCCGGGTTTATGGCAGTGAAATCAAGTTGTTTTGTAAAAGCAGACGAAAGTGATGAACCTTTGGTATTTCTGACCGATTGTTCAATATTGAGTGTGACTGTCTGCTTAAGAGGATCTGCCGGGATAAGACTCACAACATTTTTCCTGATATTTGTCGTGATCCCTGATACCGGATCAAGAAAGATCAGTCCTTCAAGATCCTGCGTTTTATCTATCGGATCCGAGAAAACAATATCTATCCTGGCATTATCTCCTGACAGGTTGCGGACATCCAAAACACTGAATTCTTCTGCAGCCGGGATGTTTATGTTTTGAAAACCTTTCTTTTTTACACCTGAATATGATCCGTCCCAAACGATAATCAGCTCACGGGTTTTATTTTCCCTGGAAATATCAGTAATCGAGTATCTGTGTATAAGATTGCCTGTATGATCCCATGTTATTTCCACTTTCTTTTTATCAAGTCTTGCTTCCAGGTATTTTTCTATTTCCTCATCCGGTATATAATCCGAAGTTATTACTTCCCCGTTAAGAGTATAGCTGTCTCCTCCGGTATTGCTTTCAAGGATACCGTTTACTATGCTGAAGTCTTTTTTCCGTGTTTGTATTCTCAGAGGAAATACTTTAAGTC
>CAZPMM010000392.1:0-2608 GCA_964587405.1 uncultured Rikenellaceae bacterium | reverse complement strand
AATTGCACATTGTTAATTACTAATTGTAAATTGCTCTAAACTTCTTCCGGCACAATATAAGGTGGCCGGTAGTCTCTTGAAAGCATTAAGTCTGCTTCGGGATCATCTGCGAATTTTTCATATTCACCCATGAATTTAAGGCTACGGCCAAGTTTGTAGCTTATGTTTGCCAGATGAACGAGTGCAGAAATAATAACCTTCATTTATTTCGCAGTTTAACATATCCTGTTTTCCTGATCGCAGTGCTTCAAGGAAATTGGCAAAATGATTACCTTCATCGGACGCTGCAGATCCTGCAAATTGTTCTTTTTCACGTTTACGGAATGCGCTCCACGTGTCGCCGTTAATTTCTAGATATCCTTCCGATCCGTAAAAAATATTACCAACCTCGATTCCATTCTTGCCTTCCTGGTTTGTATACCGGCCTCTTGTTTCAAACTCGAGTATTGTTCCGTCATCATACATGAATGCAGCAGTTTGGATATTGGGAGTCTCCTGTGATGTTTTACTGTTTCCGTAAGTTTCAACATCCCCGTAAACCATAGTACCCTTTATCTTGTTCTCAGGGGTGCTTTCATCCTTTCGGAAACCATAGATACCTCCTGTAGAAAAGACTGATACGGGATGTTCGTATTTATTAAGTCCCCACCGGGCTATATCAAACTGATGTGGTCCCTGGTTGCCAGTATCCCCGTTTCCGGTATCCCAGTACCAGTGCCAGGAATAATGACTGCGTTTTTCATTATAGGGACGCCATTGAGCTGGACCTAACCAGCGTTCGTAATGAAATGTTGCAGGAGGAGTCGAATCTTTTGCCCATCCATATGAATCGCGGGCTTTAAAGCAAAGACCCCTGGCCATATAAACTTCACCTATTCCTCCGGCATGAAGGAATTTTATTGCCTCTATTACATTCTTTGATGAACGGTTATTATGACCGACCTGGACAAAAACTTTGTATTTGCGGGCAGCTTCAATCATCTTCCTTCCTTCAAAAATATTATGGCAGGCTGGTTTTTCAACATAAACATGTTTGCCGGCCTGACAAGCCCAAATGGTTGCAAGAGCATGCCAGTGGTTGGGAGTGACTATCGAAACAGCATCAATTTCCGGATCTTCCAGAACTTTATGTATATCCCATTCTGTTTTTGGCTTAACCCCTGATTTATCTGCAACAAGTTTTGATTTCGGTCCAAATAGCAACTCGTCAGTATCACAAAGAGTTGTTAAGGCCACATTGTGACTCTTTCTGAGAGCACACCATTCGTTAATATGCACATTGCCCTGATTACGGATACCGATAAGAGCGAGATTGATACGGTCGTTGGCGCCCTTAATATCAGAATAGGTCCGGGCATCCAGCCCAAGGCCGCCAATAGTAATACCTGCAGTACCTATTGCAGCTGTTTTGATGAATTCTCTTCTCTTTGTCATGCAATAATGATTAAATAGATTAATGGATAATTGGATTAATATCTGATAACATAAAAATACTTATTTACTTTAAATCATTTATACCATCAAATATAGAACTTTCTTTTTCTGGTACAGGAACCACTGATCTTACGAGACATAATTTTGCTTCCGGTTTGTGAAAGTAAACCCCCTGGCTCTGAAAATTCCTGATTACATAATTTCCATATTCTTTACAGGTCATATTTGTTCCTTTAAGAGGTTGATCGCCTATCCATGAAATATCAATGGTTCCAGGATATGACTGACCTTCCAGATTATAAAGTTTTTTAGGCTGCCATGGCGCTAGTCCTATCCTTGTCAGTTCTGGCCAATGATCAGTTTCTCCACCTGCAGTTTCAAATGCAATTAATCCTGCCCTGCCCGAAACTTTATGTCCGGGCTTATCATAGTCCCCAAAAACGCCTTCATGGGTAATAATGATATCCGGTTTATAGGCACGCATAGCTGCTACCATTCTGCGTACAATATTTTCTTCTCCTTCCCAGAGCCTCTGATTAAAGTGATAATAGTTTGCACCGTTATTGCCTGTTTCGAACTGGCTGAAATTGGTTGTGGTACCCACCCCTGTCATCCATAGATTTCTGTCATGTTCAAGATTATATGTTTCTTCATATTCGCTGCTGTGAACATCGCTCATTACACCTACATCGACTATTTTTTTGCCTTCATTGATTGCATAATGAGCAAATAATGAATTAAAGTGTATCGGGGCATCATCGCCATGAGCCATCATTGTCATGATATCGATCTTAGTTTCGGTACCGTTGAGGATACTCCACGTTATTCCTTTATCTGATGAGGTCATGATTTTTTCTCTTTCACCGGCAACGACCAGTTTCCCGGTTTTATCAGCCCACAGAGTTCTCAGCCAGTCAGAGTTTCCTGTATTGCGGAATGTCCAGTTCCGGCCTCCGTCTTCTGTTGTCATTATCTTGTTGCCGAGTTCTCCAATGGCATAACCTCTCTGAGGATCAACAAAGCAAACACTACGCAGTTCCATCAGTTCCCTTATTTCTTTCGAATATAAGGTTGCCGAGGGTTCCCATGTAGTTCCCCCGGCGGAGGAGATGATTATGGGGCCGTTCTGTCCTACTATGCAACCAGTTGATCCGTTAAAACAAATATCCCTGTA
>CAZPMM010000391.1:0-2610 GCA_964587405.1 uncultured Rikenellaceae bacterium | reverse complement strand
TTACAAAGTCGTATCTGCCGGCTGTTTCGTTGAAAGTCCATCTGTGTGTAGCCTGTCCGTAAAACAAAAGATAATCACCTTCATTGAAAATCCCGTCACTGCCTTTTACAAGCATTACCGGTATTTCCCTCAGATCGTCCGGAGCAGGATCGCTTGTCCGGTATGATAACTGTCCGAAATTGTTGGCAAAAAGTCTGGGATTTGAAGGACTTGCCAAACCGGCCTGTCTGAGCTGTGAATAATCGACTTTGTAAATGCCGTCACGGAGTACAGCTATTTTAAACCATTCCCCTTTTGAAAGAACGGATGATGAAGAATAGTTATCTTTGCTCGTCTGTGAACACAGAATGCCGGGTATTAAAATGAATATAAGTGTTGTTTTATGTAACAATCTGACCATCATTACGTACAAAAACACAAATTTTAAGGTGTTCTTTGACTTATTTTATTGTTTGAAGCCAGGCAAAATTAAAATAATAACGCTTTAAAAACGTTGATATTGCAGCGCGTTAAATTATGATAAAACAGCTTAAGATTATCATATTCCTTATTTTTATAACTGAAGGTATCATACGCGGGCAGTATTCTGATTCAGGCCTTGACTATCAGATGGTTATGCGTAACAATCCCGGGTTTGCCGGAGCTGAAGGCGACGGATTCCTGAGACTGTCATATCTGAATTATTATCCCGGACAGGGTTATAATCTCTTTACGGGAAGCATCTCGTATGACGGATATTTTCCTGCTCTTCACGGCGGAATGGGTTTCTTCGTTTTGAATGACTACATGGGAGGCATCATTAATGATTTTCATAGTGGGGTTTCTTATGCGTATTATTTTCAGGCAGGAAAAGGTTTATTTATCAGTGCAGGACTATCAGCTTCATTGTACCACAGGGGATATAATTTAAAAGGTTCTGTGCTTCCTGAACAAATCGATCCTGTCAGTGGGGTTATGTTCCCTTCGGGAGAAACAATTTCAGGTGAAGCTAAAAATGTTCTTGACCTGGGTACCGGATTTCTTTTTATGACTGAAAAGTTTTTCTGGGGAATTGCAGTCAGCCATCTTACTGAACCGGATATTGATTATTCGGGTGATGCTGCAGGCAAGATAAGAAGAAAACTGTTGCTGAATGCTGCGGGTGATTATAACTTTGGTAACAATATGGAACTGAAGATAAGGCCTTTGGTAAAATGTGAGGTCATGAAAGGTTTTTTTACGTCTGGTGCCGGTGCAGTTCTTGAAGGCAGGTATCTTTCTCTCAATGCAATGATCTTTGGTGACAGGGAAAAGAACTTTGACCTGCAGACAGGATTTGCTGTTGAAACAGGGAAAATAGAATTCTTTTACAATTACCGTTTCAATATTTCATCCGGCAATAATCTTCTGCCGTTCTCACTGTTCCACCAAACCGGGATGGTGCTTGGTTTAAACAATGTTGAAAAAAGGAGAGTCATTAAAACAATAAAATACCCTAATTTGTAGTTATCTTAGATGTTTTAAATATTATTGCAATTAGTTATCTTTGTAAACTGATAAAAGTCAAAAAACCAAAGTATTATGTGCAAAATGAAAGTCTTGCCAGTTGTTTTGATCGCTGGATTAGTTCTCATTTCATGTAAAGGAGGTAAGCATGCGGGCGTTTCATCCACCACCGGATGGGAATATAATAATCCTGATAATGGCGGTTTTGAAGTGGTTATGGATGCAGAACAAAAAACCGGTCCGGGTCTTGTCCTTATTGAAGGAGGCCGGTTTACTATGGGACAGGTGCAACAGGATGTTCTGTTTGACTGGAATAATAAGCCAAGGACAGTCACAGTATCATCATTTTATATGGATGAAACTGAAATACGCAACGTTGATTACCGGGAATATCTTTACTGGTTGAGGCGTGTTTATGTTGATTATCCCGAAGTATACAGGAAAGCATTGCCTGATACTCTGGTATGGAGAAGTCCGATGGGCTTTAACGATCCTTATGTTCAGTATTATTTTCGTCATCCTGCATATAACTCTTATCCTGTTGTCGGTGTCAGCTGGCTTCAGGCCAATGATTACTGTCTCTGGAGAAGTGACAGGGTCAATGAACAGTTACTCATTGACGAAGGTGAACTGCATCCTGATCCTGAACAGAAAAACCAGAACAACTTCAATACCGAAGCATATCTGGTGGGTCAGTATGAAGGTGTGGTAAATAATCTCAGAGAAAGTCTCAACCCCAATCAGACTGAGAGAAGAACAACATTTGAAGATGGTATCCTTCTTCCCAATTACCGCCTGCCCACTGAAGCGGAATGGGAATTTGCTGCGTATGCTCTCAGAGGTAATACATATCAGGAGAGAATTTATGAAAGAAGGATTTATCCATGGGATGGCCATAATGTAAGGAATCCCCAGAAAAGAAGCAGGGGTGAGATGATGGCCAACTTTGTTCGCGGAAGAGGGGATATGATGGGTGTTGCAGGGAGCCTGAACGATAATGCAAGTATTACAAGCGATGTAAAATCATACTGGCCAAACGATTATGGTCTGTACTGTATGGCAGGTAATGTTAACGAATGGGTAGCGGACGTTTACCGTCCACTGACCTCGGAAGATGTTGACGGT
>CAZPMM010000390.1:0-2633 GCA_964587405.1 uncultured Rikenellaceae bacterium | reverse complement strand
TAAACCTTATTCATCGGGGAATCTTACCCGTTGGGCTGCCCAGGGAGTCCTTCTGTTAAATGCCACACTTACGGTAAGGGCACATAAGGCCGGATCGCATCAGAAGAAAGGCTGGGAAGAGTTTACAGATGCCGTCATCAGGATACTGAACCATGAAAAGAATAATATTGTTTTCTTTTTGTGGGGTGCATATGCACAAAAAAAAGGCGAATCAATAGACAGAAACAGGCATCTTGTTCTTGAATCGGTTCATCCATCTCCTCTTTCGGCTTCAAGGGGTTTTTTCGGAAATAAACATTTCAGCAGATGCAATGTATACCTGGCAGATCATAATCTTGGCGTCATTGACTGGAGATAGAAAGTACATCATCAGGAAAAATCAAGTCCGTCTTTAACATCCTTTTTCTTTATGGATTATTTTATGTAATCATGGTATTAAAGCTTCTTCGGGGATAACATTGTTTACTGTCAATGTCCTGTTTGCCATATCGGCAACAGAAACTTCATAGGTAATTCTCATCAGACCTATATAGTTCATATATGTACTGTTAACAGGTCCTGTGGAAAATGTTAACCCGTTAATTTCAACAGTTATTTCTGCTTTCGGAAATGCAATAGAGACTCTTTTGTAATCCGAGAGTTCTCCCGGTTTTACCACTCCAAGATTTTTAATATTTCCAACAGTATCTCTCACCCCGGCAGTATTAATAACCACATTATACATTATTTCATTTGCCTGTAAATTCCTGATTCTTACATCTGTAGGGCCTTCAGGTTCCCATTTTTCTTTCTTACAGGCAAACAATGCCAACATAATCAGTAAAAGGACAACATTTATTTTCATTGCAGATTGAATTTCAAATCTCATATAAGACCTGAAATTTAGCACAAAAGTTGCAAGGAATTAAATAATCTCCAAGCTGTTTGCCGGGACCCATCCTTTATTTCCATCAGGAAGTCTTATTTCTCTCCATTCACCAACTTCATCTTCCAGGCTTACCTTCAGACCTTCATGTATCACAAAGAGATCTGTTCCGCTCTCATCAGGAGAACTTTTACCATTGACAACGGGACTGAATATTATGGCTTTACTGTTCTCATAAACAAGTTTCTTGTTCCGGACAGAGAATGAAAATGAAGCAATTGAAAGAGTCAGTGTAAATATTGCGAGCCAGAAGCAGGTAACTTTCAGATTATACTTTGATGAGTATAAGTAAACAGACAGGAAAAACAAGCATATTATAAATGAAATGAGGCTTAATACAGCCCATGTATCAGATTTAAGCAGCAGTGAAAAGAAATCAAACCATCTTACAAAGAAAAGTTCCGGGATTTTGTCGAGCCGGTCAGTGACCATTGTTCCGGCTATCTGCAGATTATAGCTAATGTCTTCATCAGCCGGTTTTTTCAGATGAGCCCGTTCGTAGAAAAGTATTGATCCGGGTATATTACCCAGTTTGAAATATGCATTACCGATGTTATATTCGAGTTCTGCCGAGCGGTACCCGGCAGTATAGAGGCTTATCCATTCTTCAAGTGCCTGCTGATAATCTCCTTTGGCAAATGATTCTGTTCCCTTTACAAATCTGTCATTTGCTGTTTCATCCTGTGAAACTGCCTTCAGATTCACAAGCAACAGAAGGAATATTACCGGTATTCTGAATGATCTCAAATCCATTTTCATTAAATTGAATTTTCAACTGACCTTATGAATTCTGATGCTTCTTCATAAATCGCAGATACTTCTGATGTGGAAGAAGCCGGAGCATATCTTGCATATTCACACTTATCCAGCATATCCGTAAGACTATTTATCTTTTCTAATCCGATACCCTTTTCCTGCAAAGCACTGACGGCACTGTTTCTTGTCAGATCCGATACCGGAATGCTTAGTTTATCACTCAGATAGCCCCATAATGCTTTCAGGATTTCCTCATAAAATCTGTCTGTTTCACCTTTTTTCAGGCACAGGGAAGCTTCTTTAAGTCTTTTAACGGCAATTTTCCCGGCTTTACGGTTCTTAACAGCTTTTATATCAGCGTTTCTTCTGATATGTTCACGTCGGACAAACAGTACTATAAGGAATAGAAGCAACGATATTATGTAACCCAGGTAAAATGAATTATGTGATATCATATTAATACCTGGCTTGGTCAGTTTTCCTGGGTTTTTCTTTATGAACCGTATATCCTTTCCCAGATATTTTACATCTTCCTTCGAGACACCTCCGAAAACAGTTATTTCTGAACTTTGCACTGTCCCTCTCCTTGCATGGAACCTGAATTCGGGAGTAGTCAGACGATCATATTTACCTGTTGATGTATTGAAATATGAATATTCAATTGGCGGGATTACAAAGTCTCCATGATGGCGAGGAATAAGAAGATATTCAAATGTCCTTTGTCCTGATGTGCCATTTACAGAATTCTTAATGTCATCAGTAACTTTTGGATCATATATTTCTATGTCAGGTGGCAGTTTCAGACCTGGAGTTCCGGCAAGTTTAAGATTACCGGAACCGCTTATAGTAATTTTATAATTTACTGCATCATTTACATTTACGCTATCATTATTTATTGAAGCCTTGATATTGATTTTTCCGACAATACCCGAGAAATCGGCAGGTTTTGTAC
>CAZPMM010000389.1:0-2633 GCA_964587405.1 uncultured Rikenellaceae bacterium | reverse complement strand
GCACTGACAGCATTTTGCGGATTAAGTACATCCGGAACGACATCGGGAACTTCACCTCCTGCTTTTTGATCGAGTGCAACATCTTTCAGCCATTTAGTAAAGAAAGGTGCAACGTTGAAATTGAAAGCTGCTGTTCTGCAAAATGCCTGTGCATCGCCCGTCCACCCGAGACGTTCATCCCTCTGCGGACAGTCAGTTGGTACATCGAGGAAATTTCCTTTCTGACCCCATACTATATTATGCTGAAGTTGGTTAAGGAGTGGATTTGAACTTTCGTATGTTCCTGATTTCTCCATTTCTGAATGAACAACAACTCCAGTAATATTGTCTGTAGTGAGGGTTCCAGGGAAACCATTTATTTCAAGATATCTGAAACCCATGAATGTAAACCGGGGTTCAAATATCTCATCTTCTCCTGTTCCGGCGAGCGTAAGTGTCAGCTTCACTTTTGCAGCTCTGAGATTTTCTGTATAAAATTCACCGTATTTGTCAAGTACTTCGGCATGTCTCACAGTAATTACCGTACCTCTCGGTCCTTTTGCTTTCAGCCTGATCCATCCTACCATGTTCTGACCCATATCAACAAGAAGACTTCCTTTCGGAGACCGGAATACCTTTATAGGTTTTAATTCTTCTATCTTTTTGATCGGAGCTCCTTCGGATGCAACAAGATTATCATTATAGCTGCCAATCCTTACATTCTTCCATTTACTGTCATCATAATCCGGATTGCTCCAGCCTGTGAGACGTTTGGTTGCATCATATGTATAACCATTGTAAATATCATTCATCCTTATAGCAGGATCATTATGACCTTTCCACGATTCATCTGTAATGATAAATGTTTCGGTTCCATCGGTATGGACAATCTTCAATTGCAAAAGAAGACCGAGTCTTTTTCCGTAAACAGCCCAGTTATTACCCCATGCAAGTGTACCCCTGTACCAACCATCTCCAAGAAAAGCTCCTATTGCATTTTTTCCTCTGGCTATCTGAGGTGTAACATCATATACCTGATACTGAAGCCTTTTTCCGTAAGTGGTCCATCCCGGCATCATCACCAGATCGCCAACCCTTTTACCATTTAGGTTAAGATCATATAAACCATGGGCTGTTACATAAACAGTTGCTTTTTTTACCGGTTTGGTTATTGTAAATTCCTTTCGGAAATGAGGGGAAGGTGAATACCTGTTTGTATCATCTTCAAGCTCTATCCATCTGGCTTTCCAGTCAGACGGAGAAAGTAATCCCATTTCCCAATAAGCTGTTTCGCTCCAGCGTGTTGACCTGCCTTTATTATCCCATATCCTTACCTGCCAGTAATATCTCTGGCCTGATTTCAGATCAGCCCCTTTATAGACCAGGAGATGTGACTCATCTGAGGCTACCCTGCCTGATTCCCATACGATCTTTGATGAAGTGAAACGGGGATCAGATGAAACCCTTATCGAATATGCAGTCTGAAGAATATTGTTACCTGTTCCGCTTATCTTCCAGGATAAACGCGGATGTAATTCGTCAATCCCCACGGGATTGGTTTTAAATTCGCAGGTAAGATCCTTAACAACAAGGTTTTGCGCATTAAGTGCCACCGACAGGACCATCACGAGAAATGATAATTTAAGTGATTTCATGATTAAGGATTTTGATTAATAAATTTCAAGATTATAAAAAATGTATGAATAAAAAAATAGATTAGAAACTATTTTCCTGAACTAAAGTTATTAAATTGCGAAACACAATAAAAAATTCATTGGAATGGATCCTATAACAGGCATATTGTTAATTGCACTTGGCAGTATCGGAGCTGCAAGTTTTTATGTACCATTTAAAAAAGTTAAATCATGGGCATGGGAATCATATTGGATCAGTCAGGGCTTTTTTGCATGGATAGTTATCCCGTGGATTTTTGCCCTTATTTTTATCCCTCAGGGCCAACTGATGCCAATTATCAGAGAATCTCCCTCTTCTTCCAAATTCATGGCAGTCTTTTTCGGTATGTTATGGGGATTTGGCGGACTTACATTCGGACTTGCGCTGAGATATCTTGGAGTAGCCCTCGGACAAAGCATTGCATTAGGATTGTGTGCAGCTTTTGGAACTCTGCTTCCGCCTATTATTGCAGGCGATAACCTTTTTTCAACAACAGGAGGCATACTTACAGTAATAGGGGTTTCCATTACTGTTGCCGGAATAATAATTATCGGTTATGCAGGATCTCTGAAAAGCAGGGAAATGTCGGAAGAAGAGAAAAAAGCTGCTGTACAGGAATTTGCACTTAAAAAAGGTATTCTCATTGCAGTATTTGCCGGAATAATGAGTGCCTGTTTCAATTTCGGATATGAAGCCGGTAAACCCATAGAAGAGATTGCACTTTCACATGGAACAAATCCTCTTTACCAGAAAAACCCTTCACTGATATTCATCCTTCTCGGAGGTTTTATAACAAATTTTGTATATTGTGTATTCCTGAATATAAAAAACAAAACATATAAAGATTATTATACCGTTTCGGGTAACATCCTTGTCAATAACCTCTTTTTTACTTTTCTTGCAGGATTCCTCTGGTTCCTTCAGTTTCACTTTTTCGGAATGGGTTCCAGCAAACTTCCTTCAGGAATGGCAATTTTCGC
>CAZPMM010000388.1:0-2633 GCA_964587405.1 uncultured Rikenellaceae bacterium | reverse complement strand
AGAAAGTTTAGCTCTGTTACAATCCATATAATACCAGATTTCCCTGTTATTAATATATCCCTGCATTTCAGAAATTCCGTTTTTACAATCCTTAAGAGTTACGGCCTCAGTAAGGCTGTTAAGATAGTCTCCGAATATCAGTGTAATAACTGCGGTTTCAATCCCGTACTTCTCTAACAAATAATCATTTGAACCAACATACAGAGTTTTATATATTCTGTCATTAACAAGAACAGTATCTTTCGTTATATAAATCCTTGCTGCTTCAAGTCCGGTCCGGTGTTTAATTGAGATTAGATAATTACCAGGATTTCTATACTTTAACGTGCTTATAAGTCTTCTTGTCTCACCATTATTAAAAATTTCAATATCAGCTCTAACTATATCAAAATCATTAGCTGTCAGGTTTGATGCCAGGAGTCTGTCAGTTAAAGCAATATCTTTCTCTTTAACGGGTTCCCTAATTGTAACCAAAGACTTTTTTACCGGAGAGCAACCAGAAATAACAATGGCAAACAATAAAATTAATTTTTTACCTGACATTTTTCTATTTCTTTGATCAATTCGACTTTAGTGCTGTCAATTTCAATTGCCTTTTTCCAGTATTTTACGGCTTCAATACAATTCTTTCTTTTCCTTTTTATGTATCCAAGATGTTCATAGTATTCTGCATCAGGCACTTTGCTCTTTTTAATAATTTCCTCCATAATCTTCTCTGCTTCTCTCAGCTTACCTCTCTTATACAGAACCCAGGCATATGTATCAAGAAAAGTATAATTATCTTTTTCTTTATCAATTACCATCTTGGCCATTTTTTCGGCATCTTTCAATCTTAAATCGCGTTCAGCCAGATAATAAGCATAATTATTTAAAATTATCATATCATTATTACCACTTTTCAGTGCCTCATCAAAAATACCGAAAGCTTTTTCGTAATCTTTCATTCTATAATAAATATCTGCTTTTGTAGACATTACCTGTTGAAGCATTTCTTTATTATCTCCGGCAAGAATTTCCGCCTTTCTCAATTCCTCTAATGCAATATCAAACTTTTTATTTTCAGTGGCTCCTGCAGCATATAACATTTTTGCAAGAAAAGACCGGTTAAATTTTAAAGCACATTGTTCAGCTCTTTTTTCCAGATTTTTATAATCTTTTTCTTCAAGGTAAATAAGCAATAACTTTTCCCAGGCAAAATAATTATCTGGCATTAAAGCAATTATTTCCTCCAGTCTGGCAGATGAATCCTTTAATCTTCCAGTTTTTTGATAAAATTCCGGTCTAAGCAAAGAGATAATCCCGTCATTTTCATATGCAGCTTCCAATACCATAATTGAAAGCAATACTTCATCATTCTTTTCCTTAAGTAATTCATTATCCTCCAATATTTTTGCATATAGTCCGATCTTATCTTCCCGCGAAACATTTTCATTAAGGTTAACAGTATTTATAAGATGCATAAGTTCAGCATATTTTTTCTCACTAAGTAAAAAATCACACAATGATAATTGAGTTTCCGGATTCTCAGGATTCCTTTCAATGAGCATATTATATACTTCCATAGCCTTATCGTTATCGCCTTTTTCCCTGAAAATCTCAGCTTTTATCCCATTATACATGATGTCATCAGGAGTCTCAACAAGTAATTTATCAATCAGCTTTAAAGCATCGTCATATCTCCCGGCTGAATTAAGGTTCTTAACATTTTCAAGTGTTGACTTTTCATTTACTCCATATTTATCGTCCAAAGCATTAAATATTCTGTCAGCTTTATCATATTTTTTACTCTCAGAATATAAATTTCCGAGAGTTATAAGTAGATCTACCCTGTCAGGATAATTCTTTACAACGTTTTCATAACAATAAATGACACTGTCAATTTTCTTTTCCTGATAATATAACCCTGCAAGCATAATCTGATACCAAAGATTATCAGGTTGCAAAAGGACAGCCTTTTTAATATTAATTTTTCCATTCTTTATATCCCCGGTATTAAAAAGTATCTGCGCCATCTGATAATAAACAGCATCATTTTCCGGATTCATTTTTACACATTGTTCCAGATATTTCAAGGCCTCACCAACGTTACCTAGAAGTTTTTGTCTTAATGCTTCGACATATACATAATCAAAAGCAGCAGTATCATATTTTTTCCCTTTGCCAATTCCGGAAACGGCAGGTGGGATATTTATATTACAAGCCTGAAAAAGGGCTATAAATAATAAAACTACCTCCAAAAAAATTATCTGTTTCCTCATATTTTATTCCCTTCCCGTATGCCCGAAACCTCCATCACCCCTTTCTGAATCATTTAGTGTTTCAACCAGAACCCAATCAGCAATTTCATGTTTTGCAATAACCATCTGACAGATCCTTTCCCCATCTCTGATAACGAAAACTTCATCAGATAAGTTTATAAGAATCACACATATTTCTCCACGGTAATCTGAATCTATAGTCCCGGGAGAATTCAGCACAGTTATCCCCTTTTTTATCGCAAGACCGCTACGTGGCCTGATCTGGGCTTCATAACCTTTTGGTAACTCTATATACAAAGAAGTGTGAATAATTGCTCTTTTGCCAGGTTCAAGGATAATTTCATTATCTATATCTGCTCTGAGATCCATTCCTGC
>CAZPMM010000387.1:0-2649 GCA_964587405.1 uncultured Rikenellaceae bacterium | reverse complement strand
GAGGCGGTTATGTGTTTAATACCGTACATAATATTCTCCCTGATGTTCCTCCGCAGAATATTATGGCTATGTTTGATGCTATTCGTGAATTTGACTGAAAGTAATTTCAGGATTAAAACTACCATGCTTATTTATTAAAAAATCAAAAAATACATGATAATGAAAAAGGAAATGGCTTCGATAATTATGATGATTTTGATCTTCTTTTCATTCACCGGTGTTTACGGACAGCGTAAAAGAGTTCCTTATGTAAAGCCAAAACCAGTTGATTCGATTCATGTGGTTGGTCATGCACATATGGATATGAACTGGCTCTGGACTTATTCCGAAACAATGCAGATGTGTAATGATAATTTGCGCCAGGTGGTAGCATTTATGAAGGAATATCCTGATTATAAAATGCTTCAAAGCCAGGCTGCAGTATATAATTTTGTAGAGATGGTCGATCCTCCTCTTATGGATCAGGTAAAGCGATATGTCAGGGAAGGTCGTATTGAGCTGGCAGGAGGGATGTGGACAGAAGGCGACATGAACCTTTCTTCGGGAGAAGCGATTACAAGGTCCTTTCTTCTTGGGCAAAACTATTTTCAGAGTCGCTTCGGTAAAATGGCAAAAATCGGATGGTTGCCTGATAATTTCGGCCATATATCACAGATGCCGCAGATCCTTAAACTGGCCGGATGTGATTACTTTTATATTCACCGTTGTAAACCTTACCTTGGTACATTCTGGTGGCTGGGAACTGATTCTTCAAAGGTGCTTTGTTATGCAAATGACACGTATAACGGAACCATAACAAATGAATTAAGAAATGAAGTGAATAAATACTCACCTGATAAGAGAAGAATAATGCATATAACAGGTGTCGGAGATCATGGAGGAGGTCCGACCCGTGCAAATATTGAAATGATTCATCAGCTTGACAAAACACCAGGATATCCCTCTGTTAAATTCAGCACGGCAGGTAAATTTTTCCGTCAGGCAGAAAAGGAAATGGATGGACGTCCGACACACAAAGGAGAGATGCAGTTCATTTTTGAAGGGTGTTATACAAATGTCGCCGGAATAAAGGAAGGTAACCGGAACAGTGAAAATGCCCTTTTTACAAGTGAATTTTTCAATACTCTGAGGTGGCTGAATGGTGATAAATATCCTGCAGAGGAATTTACTGATCTTTGGAAAACCATTACTTTCAATCAATTCCATGATATTCTTCCGGGATCTGCAATATATGAAGCAAACCGGGATGCTGTTGCACGTTACAGTGAAGTGCTCCGCAGAACAACTGAACTGAGAAACAATGCATTCAGAAAAATGGCGGATGAGGTTAAATTCCAGAAAAATATGGGACAACCTGTTGTCGCATATAATCTGCATCCATATATAAGAAAATCTGTTGTTGAAGCTACGGTATATTCTCACGAAGAACCTGCCACAATAAAAGTTACCACCTGGGGATCAAATTATTACGGTAAAAAATTCATGCCTGTTGACAAATCACGTCCGGCATCTCAGGTAAAACAGGAAAATGAAAACTTTCTGGCAGCAGGTTATAATGAAAAACAACTTGTTTCCGGTGGAAATCTGGCAACTGTACATGTTCAGGACGTTTCAGGAAAAAGTTATCCGGCACAGATTGTCTGGTCGAAACCTACACCTCCCGGATTTACATCAAAAGTACAGTTCATTGTCGACTATATGCCTGCAGGAGGTTATAAAACTTTTTATGTTGACATGACTAGACCCGGGGAATTCAAAAATGCCATTCCCTTTAAGAATAACACATTTGAAACAGATTATTTCAGGATAAAAATAAATCCTGAAACAGGATGTATCACAAGTCTGTTCGATAAACGTACAAATAAGGAATATGTCAGGGAAGGCGGACAATTAAATAAGCTCAGAATGTACCTTGAGGATAAAAAAGGCGGTATGAAATCATGGAACATAAATAGTATTGTAAAGCAGGAAGATGTATCCGATATTGAGAGCGTAAAACTTATCGAAGCCGGTCCGGTCAGGGCTTGTATTGAAACAGTTAGCAAATGGGGTAAATCCAGGTTCATTGGAAGAACATATATTTACAAGTCATATCCTAGAATTGATTATGATCTGGAAGTTCACTGGCTCGAGACGGGCAGTGATTCAACTGATTCTCCAATGCTGAGGACCACATTCGCAGTTAACATGCCAGGGTCAAAATTCTATTCACAGGTTCCGTTTGATGTGGTGGAGAGACCTGTTGATGGTATGATAAACGGTAGAGAGGCTCCTTTTCACCTGAGACATCAGGATGCTTACGGCATAAAAGCCGAAGTTGAGGATGGCCAGGAAGTACCAGCTCAGAAATGGGTAGATGTAAGCGATGGCAAAGTGGGAATTGCACTTCTGAATAAAACAAAATACGGACATTCATACTCACGTGGTGACCTAAGACTTACTCTTATGAGATCTGCCGGAAATCCGGATATTTATCCTAATCTTGGTAAATTCGACATCAGTTACTCAATATTTCCTCATGAAGGTGACTGGAAAAACGGTGTATGGGCAGAGGGAGATAATTTCAATATACCTGTTTATGCTGCAGAACCTCCGTCAATGGCTCTGGTTATGGATCATGCAACACGTCCTGAAGAATTTTCGTTTATT
>CAZPMM010000386.1:0-2658 GCA_964587405.1 uncultured Rikenellaceae bacterium | reverse complement strand
CGGCTGTGGATCCCATCTCAGTAGCAAACATGAGATTGAATTGCCTTACATCGGTCCAGTTACGGGTTCCGCATATTGGGCAGACAATATCATTATCGATAATTATCTGGCGTAATTCCTGTAAATTGTTGTCATTCATTGCCTTTGAAAATCTCGCAAATATCCCGTCAATTTTTGCCTGATGAGCAAGTACCCGTGGATTGGTTTCCCTGAATTTCTTTTCATCAAATGCTTCACCAAAGCGAGAGGCTGCTTTATCAATTTCCCTGTCTATTTTTTCACCGATTTTTGCCATGTGTTCTTCAATCAGAACATCGGCACGATATCTTTTCTTTGAATCCTTGTTATCAATAAGCGGATCATTGAAAGCATCAACATGTCCTGATGCCTTCCAGATCGTTGGATGCATGAATATTGCAGAATCAATACCTACTACGTTCTCGTGGAGAAGTACCATACTGTTCCACCAGTATTTTTTGATATTGTTTTTAAGTTCCACTCCATACTGGCCATAATCATAAACTGCACTTAATCCGTCATAAATTTCACTTGAAGGGAAAACATAACCATATTCTTTACAATGAGCAACCAGCTTTTTAAAAATATCTTCCTGAGCCATAGTAGTTTTAATTTGCGGAAGGCAAAAGTAATTTAAAAAGTTTGGTTTCACAAAGGGTAATCCATTCCATTAAATCTATTACTATCTTTATCAGTTAAAAATTCAGTGTTTTTATGACGAAGAGGACTGACTTTCTTATATTGGGATCGGGTATTGCCGGACTTACTTTTGCACTGAAAGCATGCCGGTACGGTAAGGTGACTGTAATAACAAAAGGGAAACTTGAAGATTCAAATACGAAATATGCCCAGGGGGGAATAGCATCGGTTTTCAGTAAACCGGATAATTTCGAAAAGCATATCAATGATACACTCATTGCCGGTGCCGGGATCTGCGATGAAGAGGTTGTAAGAATGGTTGTCAGTGAAGCACCGGAAAGAATTAAAGATCTTATCGGACTGGGTGTACCTTTCGATAAAAAAGAGGATGGGTCTTACGATCTTGCAAGGGAAGGGGGGCATTCTGAATACAGGATTTTACATCATAAGGACAAAACAGGCGAAGCCATTGAAAAAACCCTGATAGAGAAAATACGGAATGAACCTGATATAGAGATCTTTGAGAACCATTTTGCAATAGAAGTTCTGACACAACATCACCTTGGGGAGGTGGTTAAACGCAATTATCCGGGAATAAAATGCTATGGTGCATATGTTGCCGATCTGGTCAACCAGAATGTTATAACATTTTTATCAAAGATAACAGTTGTTGCAACCGGAGGAATAGGTAATGTATATCTGACAACAACCAATCCCGAAATAGCGACAGGAGATGGTATAGCAATGGTATACAGGGCTAAAGGGACAATTGAGAACATGGAATTCATTCAGTTTCACCCCACATCGCTGTTTGATCCCAAAACAAGACCATCATTTCTGATAACTGAAGCCCTCAGGGGTTATGGAGCTGTTCTGAAAAATATGAAAGGTGAGAGTTTTATGGACAGATATGACAGTCGTGGATCTCTTGCCCCGAGAGATATCGTTGTACGGGCCATTGACACTGAAATGAAGATATGGGGAGACGATCATGTATGGCTCGATTGTACTCATCTCAAGGCTGAAGGTCTGAAGTACAATTTTCCAACGGTATATAATCATTGTCTTACACGAGGCATAGATATCACAAAAGACATGATACCTGTTGTTCCCGCAGCGCATTATTCCTGTGGTGGTGTGAAGGTCGATATGAACGGACAAAGTAATATTGACAGGCTTTATGCCATAGGAGAAGTATCCTCTACAGGATTGCATGGGGCAAACAGGCTGGCTTCTAATTCATTGATTGAAGCGGTTGTCTATGCCCACCGGGCAACCATTCACTCAGCTGAACGGCTGGGGAAATTGGATTTCGAAGAAAATATACCAAACTGGGACTATAAAGGAACCACTCATCTTGAGGAAATGGTTCTGATTACACAAAGTTTAAAAGAACTGCAGGGAATAATGAGTAACTATGTGGGGATTGTCAGGTCGGATCTGCGTCTTGATAGAGCATTGATCAGACTTGAGATATTGTATGAGGAAACTGAGAATCTGTACAAAGGATCGTTGATATCACAGAAAATATGTGAACTGCGTAACCTTATTAATGTGGGTTATATTATAATCAAGTTTGCCAGGAACAGAAAGGAGAGTGTCGGCCTCCATTATTCAATTAATTATCCCAAAAGAGCCATAACCGAAAAATAAATCATATTATCAATGAATCATCTTGAATCTTCTTTTACAGGCAAGAATGCTTTCTGGAGATACTTTTTAATGATAGTGGCTGTATTTGCTGTTTCGAATACTATAGGATCTATACCATTACTTATCAGCATGTTCGGTAATCCGGAAGTAATTGCAGAGGTTGCAAGAAATCCGGGAGACCTCACTCCACTTGGATTAAATCCCATAACCGGCTTTGTTTTTTTACTGATTCCATTTCTTGTCGCACTTGGAGCATTTATAGTCCTTATCCGTCCGCTTAACCAAAGAGACACAATGACTGTGATAAACGGTACTGCAACATTCAGGTGGAACAGGTTCTTCATTTCA
>CAZPMM010000385.1:0-2668 GCA_964587405.1 uncultured Rikenellaceae bacterium | reverse complement strand
CGCTCCAGCGCTCAAGTTCCGCATGCGCAGCAAATTGAACACCGTGGCCGCAAAGGTCACCGCTGCACTCATGCGCTCGAGGCCGCGAACCATCGGTCGTCGCAATCCGCCGTACTGCTTCGTCCAGCCAAAGGTCGTCTCGATCAGCTTGCGCTTGCGTTGGCTGACTGCGTAGCCGGAGTGGCGCGTCGTCCGCTGATCCAGGGCCGAGCCACCGCGACGCCCGTCGTTCATCGCCACATGCGGCGTGATGTTCATCGCGCGACACCCGGCCACGAAGCCGAACGTGTCGTAGCCCTTGTCGCCGCCGACCGTTTTGCGGTGCTCCCCCGGCAGCTCCGACAGCAGGTCGATTGCCGCCTCACGCTCGTCGACCCCGGCCGCCGGGGCCGTCGTCACGCCCACGATCAGATGGTTGCGGTTCTCCACGACGTGGTGCACACCGTAGCGCAGCCGCGTCTCCTTGCCCTTGCTCTTGCGCATCAGCTCCGCCTCCGGATCGGTGCGCGAAACGTGCGTCGCATTGCTGATCCGCTCACCGTGGTAGTCCCGCTCGCGCCCCACCGGGCCGTCGTCGTCATCGTCGTCGCGCCGGCGCAGGCTCTTGTGCGAGGCCCACGCTTCAATCAGCGTCCCGTCGATGCTGAAGTGATCATCGGAGAGCAACTGGCGCTTGCGGGCCATGCCGAGCACGGATGTGAAGAGTTCCGACAGCACCGCGTGGTCGAGCAGCCGCTCTCGGTTCTTGCTGAAGGTGGAGTGATGCCACACCCGGTCGTCCATCTCGAGACCGACGAACCAGCGGAAGAGCATGTTGTACTGGATCTGCTCGACCAACTGGCGCTCGCTGCGGATGGTGTAGAGCTCCTGGAGCAGCGAGGCACGGATCAGGCGCTCAGGCGCCACGGACGCCTTGCCGATGTCCGCGTAGATGTCGTCGAACAGACCATCCAGGCTCTCCAGCGCCTCGTCGACCAGGGCACGCATCGCGCGAAGCGGGTGATCCTTCGGCACGAAGTCTGCGACCGTGCGGGTTACGAAGAGCTTTGGCTGGCTGACATCGACTCCACGCATAGCGTTTCCCTTGGTTCCCGGAGCTTACGAATGCATTTTAACCGTCGCTCGGCGCGTGAGCCGAGAATTTCAACAAGCTGCTAGTTTTTAATTGGTGAAATCTCTATGCGCGCCTTTCCGAAATATGTTGCGGCGCATCTATTTGCGAAGAAGTCTCCGTCGCCGGAAAAATCTCCCTCCGGAAATTGAAGCATGCGCATTTGACTCTTGAATGACGCCAACTTGACCACTTCATTCGATCCAACAGGCGAAGATTCCAGTCGCGCAAATCGCTTAGTGGATTCAGAATGAAACTGCTTTGCGACCGCAATATCCTTCAGCGCGTAATGAAAGTTCTCCGAATTCAACAACGCGATCAGAAGAGCAATGCGTGGCAATAGCCATGCCCACGGTTCTCTGTGCGAACCTTCAGAATCATGGTCATGAGAAAGTAACGCGTAGCCTGACAAAACGAGCGAAAAGAACGTCAACAGAAAAATAAAATACGCAAAATTCATAAGGCGCCCCGGCACGGCACCAATCGCCCAAATGGGCAATATCACTAACGCAGAAATAACGGTAGCGCCGGAAAAAATCACAGGGAATCGCATATTTTCCCTGACGGAGTCGACCGCAATCCCGCGCCGCCGCACAATAGAAATCAGGCAAATCGATGCAGCCCAAATCACGAGCGTTGACGACCAATCGAGCGCGAAGCGACCAAGCTCCATTATTGCTACAGGCGCGAAGCCCATCACCGATCGATCGACTTGATGCATTGATAGCCGCGCCTCATTTCCCGGCGATGCCAGCACCAATAAGACGCCAACGCCTGTAGCGCAAACTCCAATCAGCAATTTCGGATTTACGCGCCGAAAGCAAGTAGCGCTTATGATCGCCATCACGACAAAGCCGCCACCGATAGCCGCGCCGATTGCCCCATGAGCGCCGGCCAGCAACAAACAGAGAACTAAGAGAGCGAAACAACGACCAATCGATGGGGCGCGCCCCCTGGAATTCGGGGGATCGCACAAGAGCGCCAAAATCACTGCGGTCAGGCATATCGCCAAAAGATACGAAGTTGCCGCACTTATCCAATAATAACCTTGGGCGGGATCAGGCATAGCCGCAAGATAAACGCTAAATACAATGGCAGTCGCTTCGCGCGTTCCGCAAGAATCTCCGACCTGTGTCTTGACCAAATAGCCAATGCCGTACAACGACAGAGCAAAGCAAGAGGCGGAAACAATCGGAGCAGCAAGAACTATATCCGCCCCCACGATTGGGAGGCTCATCAGCCCAGTCGTCGTATATATCCCTGTCCACGTGCGGTACCAGGAACCAATGGCACCTAGGAAGCCAAGCTCACGTGCGCTGGAAGCAAAACACCAGTCATCGGCTTGCGGAACTGCGAACGCACACAGTGACAGGAACACGAGAATGAATGAGAACAGGGCCAACTTAAACAATAGATCCGCATGCGCCATCCAACCCGCATAGAGCGTATCTCTATCAGAAAATAGTCGATTCACCTTTCACGCCCCAAAGAAATTCGGTCGGTCGCGACGATCACGGCATCCGCCAGCATAGTAGGATTTCAGGGTTCCGGCGAACC
>CAZPMM010000384.1:0-2687 GCA_964587405.1 uncultured Rikenellaceae bacterium | reverse complement strand
TATCAATGCTGTCTTTAAGAAACTGTTTGAAATAAATTTCATTGGCGCTTTTCCACATGCCGGAAAGTGACTTTGAATTGATACTTAATATTGTATCTGTAGCTTTTTCAAATCCGTACTGTGCTGTCTTTCTTAAGAGCGGAATAATAACAGTATCTCCCCAGGTTTTTCCTACCATTGCCCAGAAGGATTGTCCATACCGGTATGGAAAATATTCCGACTGGTTCGAAAGCTGGTCCAGTGTCGGAAATCTCTTATTAATAAGAGCATCCCTCATCCACATTGCCGTATGCGGATCCACACTTCCGACAGACAGATATTCAGCCATTCCTTCAATCATCCAGAGTGGAATATTGTTGATTGACATACTTACAGATGTATCAGTCTTTATGAACATATTATACTGGAAAGCATGTACCAGTTCATGCCCCAGAGTATGATCTGTCTGTGCCAGAGATGGAGCGACCGGCATAATAACCCTGTTTTTCAGCGATTCAGTAACACCACCTGTTCCCGTTCCTATCAGACTGCTGATTGTATTTGTCTGCTGAAAATCGGGGTGATTATTGTAAAATATGACCGGATTTTTTGTTTTAAATGTATCCCTGAAAATATCCTGATGTGTCCTGTACCATTGTTCTGACCAACTTGTCAGGGAATTGAGGAGCGAATCATTTTCAAAATAATGATATATCTCAAAAGCAGGTGTCTGTATGACATCAAATTTAAATGATCTGTAACCCGGCTTATTTCTGCCGAAATACTGAGCTTCGACACTATTTACCGGAACAAAATACACGGCCAGGAACAATACAAAATAATTCAGTTTCCTTCCTCCGGAATACCTTATATGTTGCATTAAGCTTGCCATAGATAATATTTTTAATTAACAGATCTCATAGTTATTAAATTAAATTCAAGTCAATCAACTAAAACTTAAATATTAGATATGTTCTGAAGAAATATTTTCAAAAAATATGCCAATCCTTTTTTCGTTCTGTTTGGGAGCTGATGAATGAGTAGCAGGAAACAGGAAGTAAGAAGCTGGGAAAAAGGGAGATGGAAGAGATTAAATAACAATTAGCTGAAAGAAATCAGAAACCTTCGAATACTCCCAACCCGAACAGAGCAAAATCATACTTTGCAGGATCTTCAGGGTCCAAACTCCTCAAAACCTGATCAAGTTCGGCAACTGCTTTTGCATCGTTTTGTTTACGCTTCAGTAATCCCAGTTTTCTCGCTATCCTTCCCGAATGAACATCAAGTGGGCATGACAGTATTGAAGGAGATATTGAATCCCATATTCCAAAATCCACACCCCGGTCATCCCGCCGGATCATCCATCTGAGGAACATATTTAACTTTTTCGCCGCCGATCCTTTAACCGGATCTGCAATATGCTTCTCTGTTCTTTTTTCATGAGGCAACTCAAAGAATATTTTGTGCAGTTCATGAATTGCCGGCTGAAGCGAATTGCTTGTTTGATGTATTTCAAAAATTGACTTCAATCCTCCCCTGTTTCTGTATATATGCCTTAAAGCTTTCAGAAAAAAAGCAAGATCGACAGAATTGAATGTTCTGTGTACGAAACGAACAGCCTTATCCAGTTCACAATCGCCCGAATTTACAATAAAATCATATGGTGAATTCTCGAGGATCTCCATCATTCTTGCTGCGCTTCGCAGGATCATCTTACGGTTTCCCCAGGCAATCGTAGCAGCAAGGAATCCAGCTATCTCCTTATCTCCTTCCCCTGTATAACGGTGCGGAATGCTTATAGGATCGCCTCCGATAAAAGAAGGTTTGTTGTATAGATCTGCTTTTTCATCAAGGAACTGTTTCATTTCCGCGGCAGGGATACCGTTATATATTCTTTCAGACCTCATTTATGATCAGTCCGTCTTTGATCTGAAGAATCCTGTCTGACATTTCAGCAAGCTGTTTATCATGTGTAACAATGACAATTGTCTGACCGAAATTATCTCTGAGCCTGAAAAATAGTTTATGCAGTTCATTTTTGTTTTCGGAATCAAGGTTTCCGGATGGCTCATCAGCAAGTATAACGGAAGGATCATTTATCAGAGCTCTTGCCACGGCAACTCTTTGCTGTTCACCACCACTGAGCTCTGACGGTTTATGTTCCAGACGATCAGAAAGGCCCAGAAATCCAAGCAATCCGCTTGCCTTCTCTTCAGCTTCAGCTTTACCTTTACCAGCAATATAGGCAGGAATACATACATTTTCCAATGCAGTAAATTCGGGTAAAAGTTGATGAAACTGAAAAACAAAACCAACATTCTTATTACGGAAAGCAGCCAGACTTCTGCCTTTTAATCTGCTGATATCATTCCCATTATAATAAACGCATCCGCTATCAGGATAATCGAGAGTCCCTATGATCTGAAGCAAAGTTGTTTTGCCGGCACCACTTGCCCCGACAATTGAAACAACTTCATTTTCCCTGATCTCCAGATCTATTCCCTTGAGAACTTTCAGTTCACCGAATGATTTTGTTATTCCTGATGTACTTATCATGTATGGAGAAAATGATATTATTATAAACCTTCAATTACTTATAACACCCGGGGACACCAAGGTTATCACAAAGAGCACAAGTATGATAGGATATGAGAAATAAAATAATTACTTCAGATCAGTCGGTATATTCGTAATAATTATCACTTGTT
>CAZPMM010000383.1:0-2692 GCA_964587405.1 uncultured Rikenellaceae bacterium | reverse complement strand
ACAACCTGTTCCTTCTCCATGCCTGTTTCCGCTTTCAATCGTTCTTTGATATGGCCGGATATTTCTCTGGGAATGCTTTCAATATCCATGGTGATCAACAGCACTTGATTGCCTTGCGCGTCTTCCAGGTATAGGGCTTTGCCCCACAGGTCGTGAATTTTGCCTTCCGCGGGTTTTACCCGGCCGGCATAACCAGCCATCCAGACAGTTTCCTCGGGTGTTATCACGGTTTTAGCTACTCCCGCTTTCCATCCTGATACAGCATCTTGACCATAAATGAAACAAGAAACCGTTAAGAATATCAAATAATGGCCGTAAAATGCGATGGAACGTTTTATTTTCATTTTGCCTTGTTTTTTATTGTTTCTGCGTTAATGTAAATATTTTCAAATATTTTATTTTTATTTCATTTTATACAAAAACGATAGCGTGTACCAGGGCTTGACTGAGAAGAGTTCTTTTCAATACCCGGCACACGCTATTTGAACTATTAATTCTACTTTACCAGTTTAAATTAGGATTCTTATTGACATCGTTTGCCGGATACGGGGCAAAGTATTGCCGTTTTGTAGGTGTTTTTTGAATTGGGTGTTCGCTGGGATGGCGATCTTGGATAGCTTCTTCCACACGTTCTAAACGCACCAGATCGTACCATGGATCCGTGCAGAAGTACGAACCGCAAAATTCCCACATACGCTCCAGCGCCACCGAGTCACGGAATGCTGTTTGCGATAACCCTGCCGGGAGATCATTCAGTCCTGCCCTCCTTCTAACCTGATTGACCGCGTCGTAAGCAGATGCATCTGGTGAAGCAGACATCGCCTGTGCTTCAGCGTAAACCAGCAACGTGTTCGCGTGCGTTATGGCTACTTGCGGGCGACTATTTTGCCAATGCATTCCCAACCAGGGTTTCTCCCAATCAAGCTTCCCATCCCAATACTGTTTGTAAAAAGGATGTTTGCCCAGCATCTGAGTGTAGGGCTTTTTAGTTCCATCTTCGAATGGGAATTCCCACATGAAGATGGCATCTTTTCTCGGGCCTGCCGGGTAACTCTCGAAAAAATTAATTTCTGCCCAGGCCAAATCCCAACCACTATATTCGGCAGGGAATCCACAAAGAGGACAACCGAATCTTTCTTCACTATGGAATGCTAACACCACTTCGTCGCACGCCTTATTCAGATAATTGTATTCTTTGGAGTAAAGGTCTGCGATATTCGGCATCAATCGATAACCATATTTCCATGCATTGTCGATCACCTCTTTTGCTTTTTGTGCTGCAAGCGCATATTTTTCAGTATCGTTTAACGGATATCCCGCCATGCTGAGATAGACGTAGGCAAGCAGCGATTTTGCAGCTCCACTTGTCCATGCCACTCCCTTCTTTTTCGAATCATGATCCCAATTATCGGGCAGATATTGCTCTGCTATCAACAAATCATCAATGATCAATCTATAAATATCTTCCGGTTCGGATAAGTTCATGTCCACGGAAAGCTCCTTGATATCGGTGAATAGCGGGAGCTTGTTGTATTGACGCACTAGCATGAAATATTTATAAGCCCGGATAAAGTGGGCTTGCCCGGCAACTTCCTGTTTCTTCGCTTCCGGGGCATTGGCATCTTTATATCGTAAGATAACTTCATTGGCCGCAGTAATCACTTGCCACGTAAGTGACCAGTAGTTCCACATCTCGTAATTATCACTTTGCACGGCAAAAACGTCCGGTTGTAAGAAAGGGCCGTACGAGGAAGTTTTATCCGGACTTCCAAAGCCATAACAAAGAGCGTATCCATACTCGTAGCATAATTGCGCCCTGTCGTAAAGTGCCACGACAGACATTTCCAACTCTTGCTCGTTCGAATAGAACGATTGGGGGAAAAGTTCCCCCTTGGGATTGATATCCAAAAAACCTTTGGAGCAGGAAACAAACAAGAGTAAAACTAAAATATATACTCCGAATTCTTTTATTTTCATATGTGTACAATTTTAAAAATAAACCATTAAAAAATAAGCGAAAGCCCTAACGTAATCGTTCTTGGTATGGGCACCGTCCCAAAATCCATTCCCCCGAAGAGGTCGCTGCTTCCTGATGCGGAAACTTCCGGATCAAGGCCTTTATATTTGGTGAAAGTAAGCAGATCAGAACCACTTAAAGTAGCGTTCATATCAGCAAATTTGATTATTTTTCTCGGAATCGTGTAAGTAATCCCTATGTGCTTAATCTTTACCCAACTGCCGTCTTCTATCCACTGTGAGGAGTTTAATTTTTTCATACTGCTTGTACTGTGAATGCTGGGCCACTCTGTATCTTGCCGTTCCGGTGTCCAATAATCAAATGCCGGGCTTTTGAGCGTAATGCCGCGGGCATCGGGATGAGGCACCGACATGATCGCGCGCATCACGTTGAAAACATTTTGGCCGTGCATCCCTTGCAAGGTAAGGTTCAGTTCAATATTCTTGTAGACAAAAGAGTTGTTTAACCCCCAGATAAAATCGGGATTGGCATCTCCTATCTTTTGCCCGTCATCAGCCAAATTGATATTACTATCATTATTCACATCCTCAAAACGCCTGTCCCCGGGGTTTTCTCCATATTTCATTGCTTCTTCCGCTTCTCCTGTTTTCCAAACACCCAAGTACTTGAGTCCCCACATGGCGCCGAGCGGGAGCCCCTCCGCCACGCGGTACG
>CAZPMM010000382.1:0-2714 GCA_964587405.1 uncultured Rikenellaceae bacterium | reverse complement strand
CATTCGTATCACCGAAAAGATTATGAAGATCTCCGAGTATCTCCTGATAAGCACCAACGAGGAATACACCCAGGTAATATGGTTCCCTTGGTTTCAACTGATGAACCGGAAGATAATGTGAATTATTACGGGTTGCTATGAAATTATCTATCTTTCCGTCTGAATCACAGGTCATATCCTGTATTGTAGCTGCAACTGTCGGTTGTTCATTCAGCCTGTGTATTGGCATTATGGGGAATATCTGATCAATTGCCCATGCATCCGGAAGTGATTGAAATAGTGAAAAATTACAGAAATATTTATCAGACAATATTCTTGAAATCTGTCTCAGTTCCTCCGGCACATGTCTTGATTTACTGGCTATCTGATATACACGCCGGGCTATTGACCAAAAAAGTCTTTCAATCTGAGCCCTTGTTCTTAGATCAATAATCCCAAGGCTGAAACGGTCAAGAGCTTCTTCTCTAATCTGCTGTGCGTCGTGCCATGTTTCAAGCATCCGCGGCTGATTGAAATTGTCCCAGAGAGAATATATTTCCTTTACCAGTTCATGATCATTTTCACATGTCTCTTCTTCAACATCCCATTCAGGAAGAGTTGCTGTTTCAAGTACTTCAAAAATGAGCACAGAATGGTGTGCGGTCAGAGAACGACCCGATTCGGTTATCACATTCGGGTGAGGGATATTGTTTTTATTGCTTGCATCAACGAAAGTACTTACAGAATCATTTACATATTCCTGAAGAGTGTAATTGATACTGTGTTCACTGTTGGAAGAACCTGTACCATCATAATCAACACCCAGCCCTCCTCCTATATCAACAAATTCCACATTAAAACCAAGTTTTCTCAACTGGACATAAAACTGCGATGCTTCTCTAAGCGCTGCTTTGATGCGTCTTATCTTGGTAACCTGGCTCCCGATGTGAAAATGTATCAGACGGACACAATTCTTGAGCTTGTTCTTTTCAATGAAATCGATTGCTTCAAGTAATTCGCTTGATGTCAGACCAAACTTACTAATGTCACCACCCGATTCTTCCCATTTACCGCTTCCGGCTGATGCCAGTTTAATCCTTATTCCGATGTTCGGTTTAACCTTGAGCCGCTTTGCAATATTATTTATTAACTTAAGTTCATTAAGCTTTTCAACAACAATGAAGATCCGCTTCCCCATTTTTTGAGCCAGAAGTGCAAGTTCAATATAATCCTCATCCTTGTATCCATTACAGATTATAAGAGATTCAGAATCTGTATTTATAGCTATTACTGCATGAAGCTCCGGTTTGGATCCTGCTTCAAGGCCGATATTGAACTTTTTCCCATGACTTACAATCTCCTCTACAACAGGTCGCATCTGGTTTACTTTGATGGGATAGATTATAAAATTCTGAGCTTTATATTCATATTCTTCCGAAGCTTTCCTGAAACAATTGGAAATACTGATTATTCGATCATCAAGTATATCGGGAAACCGTACAAGCACAGGTGTTGTAACATCTCTGAGCACAAGCTCGTCTATTAGTTCCTTCAGATCAACTCCAGGAGTGTTTTTCTGAGGGGTTACAATTACATTGCCCTTTTCGTTTATGGAGAAATAATCAACTCCCCATCCGTTAATATTGTACAATTCAGCAGAATCTTCTATTCGCCATTTTCTCATTATAAGTCACTTATGAATGATACAACAAATTAGTCCGGATAAAAATAATTTTCTGCAATGTTATTAAAATAACACGAATAAGAAATGATATATAAATAAATTTATGTAATTTAGCGCCCTTAATTTAAAACACGATTACAATGAACAAAGGAAAGGTTAAATTTTTTAATGTTTCGAAAGGTTTCGGATTCATTAAAGATGCTGATTCGGACAATGAATATTTTGTACACGCATCAGGTCTTGTTGATAAAATAAAAGAGAATGATGAGGTCACCTTTGAACTTGCTGAAGGTAAGAAAGGTATTAATGCAGTTAATGTAAAAAAGGTACAATAAGAGATTGCATATAAAATTTAAAAGAGGCTACCACGACAGCCTCTTTTTTTATTATTATACCTGCAAGCAAGGACACCCGTGACCTTGCTGCAAATTGTGCTAAAAGCCTGTTTTCAGGTATTTTTTATTTTTTCTTTTCGGCTTTTTTGGTCTTCTTGGCAGCCCGTTTTTCCTTCAGCGTTTTTGTGGCTTTCTTTTTAATATTTGTCTGCTGTTTTGCTTTTTCGTGTGACATGACATTTAATGTTTTGATTCAACAACCGGCTTAATTTAAAAATTTCACATCAAAGAATTGTCCTAAGTTTTTAACATCTTTTTTCATCTGATCCCTATGACCGCTTCTACGTCAAACAATCATGTTACAACACCATGGGAGGGCATTATTTCAGAAGCCGTATAATCAATTTCTTTCTTGAAAATCTGTCCTGTGACAGAAGACTTTTATCATCCGGTTACAGTAAATATTATTGAATCCGCATTGTTAATAACTTTTCCTGTTATTTTAATTCTTTTCATCTGCTTACCAAATGAGTTGCTATTTCACAACTTTATTACCTGTAAGCTTTTCCTGCCGGACAAAAAAGTAGATGCTTTTATTCCCGCCTTATCCCATACCGGGAATAATATCTGTATTCATTCATCACGTTTGCAGGTATCTGGATATTTGGAAGTTTAGCCAGAGGGGCATAAGCGAAAAATATTGAATGCACAAAAAA
>CAZPMM010000381.1:0-2715 GCA_964587405.1 uncultured Rikenellaceae bacterium | reverse complement strand
ATCAAAGACACCCCAGTTGTAAACTCTGTCGGTACCGGATGAATTGTCAATAATTCTCAGAGCACTGTGTCCCCATCGTGAATATGTTTCATTGCCTGGACCGCATGTAAGAAGAAATACCTCGGGAATAAGCTGGTCCTGTGAATAAAGGTTCAGTGAAAATGCAAGAGCTATTACCGTAATTGCTGAAAACATTTTTTTCATGGCTATATATTAATTGTTCATGAATATATCTTTCGGATACGAATGTGCAAATAAGAAGTGAAATAGCATTATTCTGACCGGAATTTTTTAAATTTTATTAAATTGCCGCAAATATTCAATAGACATAATTCAATGAAGAGGAAATTTATTGTGCTGATTTTTGCAATATCTTTCATATTAACATATTGTAATAAAAGTGAACCATTTCAGATAACAGACCTTCATATCCATTTGAAAGGAAACTTCAATATTGATGATGCTATTGCCAAATCCAAAGCCGAGAATATAAATTATGGTATTGCTTTTAACTGTGGATTGAAATTCCCGATTCATAGTGACAGCCAGATTGATTCGGTTATAAACATCATGATGGATTATCCGCAGTTTTATTCCGCAATGCAGGCTGAAGGACGTGAATGGGTAAATATCTTTTCGAGGGAATCGATGAATAAATTCGATTATGTTTTCACGGATGCAATGACCTTTACAGATGAGAAAGGAAGGCGGAACAGGATCTGGATAAAAGAGGAGACATGGATAGATGATGAAGAGATTTTCATGGATTATCTGGTAAATACCATTGTAAAAATTCTCAGTGAAGAACCCATAGACATTTATGTTAATCCGACTTTTCTTCCCGGACAGATGTCAGACCGTTATGACAGCTTTTGGACATCCGAAAGGATGGACAAGGTTATTAATGCTGCCAAAGCGAATAATATAGCTATTGAGATAAACAATCGATACCGGATCCCTTCTGCAACATTCATCAAGAGGGCGAAGAAAGCTGGTATAAAGTTCACTGTCGGTACCAATAATGCTGATGAGAATTTTTCCGGTGCGGAATATGCCCATGAAATGATAAAGAAATGTGGACTGACAAAAGATGATTTCTTCGTACCGCTTAATAAAAGACTGAATGGGCAACTTTGATATTCTCAGGATCATCAAATTTCTTCCGGGTATCATTCTGGGTCTTACAGTTCATGAATTCAGTCATGCTTTTGTAGCACACAGATGCGGCGATTCCACTTCAAAAGATCAGGGCAGGATTACACTTAATCCCCTGAAGCATATAGACCCGCTTGGATTTATAATGTTGCTTTTTGCCGGTTTCGGATGGGCCAAACCGGTTGAGTTTAATGAAAATAACCTTAGAAATCCAAAAACCGATACGCTTAAAATAGCAGTATCAGGACCGGTTTCCAATGCTCTTTTTGCTATGCTTCTGTCTGTTGCATTCGTGATCCTGTATAAATTTTTTAAATTAAACTACTATTCGGTTGCAACAGAAATTTTTATTTATGCTATTTACATTAACTGGGGATTATTCATTTTCAACCTTCTTCCGGTGCCACCACTGGATGGTTCACATCTTTTTCTTACATATTTTAAAAAATACCCTGCGCTTTACAACGGATTATATAAATACGGCAGCTATTTATTTCTGGGAGTAATTATCCTTTCCCTGGTATCAAGTATCAATCTGTTGCCTATATGGCCTCTTGTACAGTTTCTTGGTAACGGTTTCCTGTCGTTATTGGGATTTGGTTCTTTATGATTAAAGATATAAGGATAATTTTTAGTACACAGTTACACAAGAGTTAAGAAATTAAATCTGCCTTAACCATAAGGACCTCTTTTGATCTCTCCCGCTTTATCATATTCAAGCGTCTTTGAAAACTGTTGAAATTTCAGTATATTGCAGAAAACAAGATTATTGTGAATATATTGATATTAATTCAGATATTGCTCATGACAGGTTGCTTTGAACATCAGGCAGACAGATATGAAGCTGCCAGGAACCGGATGGTCAAAACCCAGATAGAAGCCAGAGGTGTTACCAGTCAGGCTGTACTTGATGCAATGCGTAAAGTACCCCGTCATCTCTTTATTCCACGGGAATACCAGTACCAAGCATATAATGACAATCCACTTCCGATTGGTTACGGACAAACAATTTCACAGCCGTTCATAGTAGCATATATGACCGAAGCTTTGAAGCCTTCAAAAAATATGAAAGCTCTGGAGATTGGTACCGGTTCAGGTTATCAGGCTGCAATACTCGCAGAAATAGTTGATAAGGTCTATACAATTGAGATTGTCCCCGAACTGGCTAAAGAGTCTGAAGGGAGACTAAAGAACATGGGCTATGAAAATATTATCTGCAAATATGGTGACGGATATCTTGGCTGGCCTGAACAATCGCCCTTTGACATAATAATTGTGACTGCAGCAGCACCACAGATACCACAACCCCTTATTGATCAGCTTGCCGAAAACGGTCGTCTTATAATACCTGTGGGTGAACCTGCTGCAGTTCAGGAACTGATACTCATAACAAAAAAGAATGGAAAACCTGTTGAAAAGCGGCTTACATATGTTAGATTTGTACCGTTTAAAAGACTTTGATTCCCAATTAGAAGATAAACGAAATACAACAGGTTTTTCATTTTCTGAAACATGAAAACTAATTCTTCTCTGGTCTCATATGAGATACAGAAACTATTA
>CAZPMM010000380.1:0-2721 GCA_964587405.1 uncultured Rikenellaceae bacterium | reverse complement strand
GTCCTCCGTCCTATGACCGCCCTGTCAAGATAGTTGATAATATTGTCCCCGTTAAGGTCTCTCCAGATTGCATCACCCAGGAAACGGGTATCCTTATCCTGAGCAAACTCTACAATCCTTCCTGCATGAGCGTCTATGTCAGCCTGCGTTTTATAGACTCCGTCAAAGATGTAAGCTGTAATCACGTCATAGCCTACCCTTTCACCTTGCTGGAGGCCTCCCACGTAAATGGTTTTACCAGTTGCCGGATCATATATCTCGACACCACCCTGCCTGTTCTTTTCAACGCCATTCTCCGGCAACTGCTTGGCGTAGTTCCTTACCCTGTAAAAGGTCATGCCCAGGTTCCATGTGAAACTGGAGGTCTTTAAAACATCAGCTTCGACCTGCAACTCAAGGCCACGGTTCTGAAGTGTTCCGTTGTTAGTGGTAATGGAGGAGAAACCGGTCCAGAGAGGTAGCGTAAGTGCAGCCAGTTTGTCCTTCACATCCCTGATAAAGAAGTCAGCTATTATGGTCACCCTGTTGTTAAGCAGGCCCATGTCAAATCCTAAGTTTAGTGTGGTTGAACGCTCCCATTTCAGGTCAAGCATGGGGAGTCCGTTGTTGACATAACCCGTTTGCCCGTAGTAAACTGAAGTAGCCCCATAGCTGCCAAATACCCCGAAGTTGCTGAGTATATCAATGTTGCCGTTTACACCGTAACTGATCCTCGGCTTAAGTTTGGTGATGTATTCGCTGATTGCCGAGTTTTTGAAGAAATCCTCGTTGTGTGCATTCCAACCCAGTGAGATTCCAGGGAAGAAATCATACTTGTTGTTCCCGAGACGGGAAGTTCCGTCATAACGGAAGGTCAGACCGACAAGATACTTGTAGTCAAAATCGTAATTGACCTGCCCAAACAGAGAGGCAATCTCATATCCGGTCCTGAATGAATCGGGAACACCGTTCGCCTCAGAACCCATGTTCATTGTATATATGAGGTCAGTCGGGGAAAGGCGGGTGCCTGCACTCATGCTGAAAGCACGCTCGGTAAAATATTCAGCGCCAAGCAGGGCATTGACATTATGCTTACCGCTGAAAGACTTTTTATAATTCAGCAATGAGGTTAACTGGTGGCGAAGAGTTCTGTCAAGTGATGCAGAGGCATTTCTTGCCGTGATCATGCTACCCGAATTGAGATAAGCCTTATTGAATGATTCATTGGTATTGTTCACCGAGAAATGACTTCCCCTCAGGGTAAAGGTGAAGTTCTTCAGGAATGTGTATTCGAGCTGCACTGATCCCGAAAGTCTCTGCTCAAGATTGTATCTGACAAATTTGTCTTTGTAGTACAGAGGGTTCCCAAATCCAAGATAGGTTCCCGGCTGATACTCATTTGAAAGACTGCCGTCAGGATTATTGTTGTATATGCGAGAGGTAGGCGCAAGACCTGCAGTCCTCTGGAAGAGGTTGTAATCGGAATCAAACGGGAGGTTCCTGTTGGAGTGAGCGTAGAAGATATTCGAAGTGACCTTCAAAGCCTTATTAAGGTTATAGGAAGCATTGAAAGTAGCGGAGATTCGCTTGAATGCCGAGCCCACTACCAGACCATTGTCATCCAGTAATCCCAGACCCAGGTAGTAATTTCCCTTGTCATTGCCTCCGTCAAAAGAGAGAGTGTAATCCTGAGAACTGCTCTTCTGATAGAAAAGCTCGTTCATCTTGTTTTCCATAAAGATGAGTGTGGTACCCGGGTTGACCGGGTCTTCCATCGTCTGCCATCCGTCATAAGCAAGCAGATACTCGTTAGCTGGCGAAAGCACCATGGTAGTATATATGGAGTTGGTGGTATTGTTACCCACCCCGGCTGCATTATTCCCTGTCAGGAACTGGTTCAGCCATGCATAGCCCATAACCTCCTGGGCTGCCTTAACGGCCATCCTGTTGAACTTTACATAATCTGCAGCATTGAGATACTCCATCGGATCATCAGGCCGGCTGTTGAAAGAGAACTTGGACCTCAGGGTAATGTTTGACTTACCCATCTTTCCCTTCTTGGTAGTTACGAGAATAACACCGTTGGCAGCCCTGGCACCATAAATTGCCGTTGAGGCAGCATCCTTAAGAACCTCTATTGACTCCACATCGTCAGAGTTGAGAGCATAAAACGAACTGGGAACACCGTCAACAAGGATGAGAGGGTTACCAGTCCCGCTGAAACTGGTACCACCACGGACGACAAGAGAGGGAGTCGTACCCGGCTGACCGCTCGTCTGGGTTACCTTAAGACCCGCAATAGTTCCCTGGAGGGCTGTTGCCACGTTTGAACGTGGTGCGTTCTCCAGTACTTTCGTGTTAAGCTTGGAGATGGATGTTGTCATCTCAGCACGCGACTGTGTGCTGTAACCGGTAACAACAATCTCATCAAGAAGCGTTGTTTCCTGCGCCAGGGTGACATCAATAACCTCCTTTGAGTCAATGGTTATGGTTTGCGACGTATAGCCCACCATTGACACAACGATTTCATTGTTGCCAGCCGGCACATTAAGCGTATAGGTACCGTCAACCTCAGTGACAGTACCCACGGTTGTACCCTTGACAATGACAGTTACTGCAGGCATCGGTAAACCGTCGGTGGCATCCGTCACCGTGCCCCTGATTGTCTTCTGGGCCATCAGAGAGCCCCCGCTGAGCAATACAGCAGGCAAAAGCATCATCAGGTGACAAAAGGGATTGACT
>CAZPMM010000379.1:0-2742 GCA_964587405.1 uncultured Rikenellaceae bacterium | reverse complement strand
AACTCATATGCTTGCTTTTGAAGGTAATTCAAAGGTTTTCTGGTTCGAAGGAACATATTCGGAATATGAGGAAAATTATAAAAAGAGAGTTGCTGATACAACACCTGTAAGGATAAAGTATAAAAAGCTGGTATAGAAGCAGTCCAATGCACTATGGTGCATAATGAAAGGTAATGAATATATTATGTTTAATTCATATACCTGAAGCCTCGCCTCGTAGTTAGCATAAAATTAAATCCGGTCTTCCAGTGTTTTTCTGATCACCGACGGTGTTGTAAGCCCTCTGTCTCCTTCCGTCAGCCAGTTTCGTTCTACAAAGCGGCTTACTATTTTATCGATGGTTTCCCGTGGTACACCGTAATCACTTAATCTTGTTTTTACTCCGAGTGATTCAAAGAAATCCACGGTTTTTTGAATTGCAACATCAATTCTTTCATCATCAGTGCCTTCAGTTATTTTCCATACACGTCCGGCATATTGAAGTAGTTTCTCTTTTTTCTCTTCTTTCAGTACTTTCCATAATCCCGGCAAAACAATTGCAAGTGTTCTTGCATGATCTATTCCATGAAATGCTGTAAGCTCATGGCCAATGCTGTGAACCGACCAGTCACCCGGAACGCCGCAGGAAATTAATCCGTTAAGTGCCATTGTAGCGCTCCACATAAGGTTTGACATAGCTTCATAATCAGAGGGTGCGGCATAAGCTTTGGGCCCTTCTTCAATAAGTGTCACCAGTATTGCTTCTGCAAAACGATCCTGGATCTGTGCATTTACCGGGTATGTAAGATATTGTTCAATAACATGTACAAATGCATCGACAACACCATTGGCAACCTGATTTCGCGGAAGAAATCCGGCAGCTTCAGGTAAAAGGACCGAAAAACGGGGTAAAGAATATTGTGAGGAAAATCCAAGTTTTTCTGATGATGATTTGCGGCTTATTACTGCATTCCTGTTCATTTCACTACCGGTTGCGGGAAGAGTAAGGATAACACCGATTGGTAATGAAGCAGTAACCGGAACTTCTTTTTCAAGTATATCCCATGGATCACCGGAAGAGTATAATGCTGCAGCACCAATGAATTTCGTGGCGTCAATAACTGATCCACCTCCTGCTGCAAGGAGGAAATTTATATTCTTTGTTTTTATTATTTCTACAGCCTTCATTGCTGTCTCATAAGATGGATTAGGTTCAATCCCGCCAAATTCAGTAATATCATAGCCTTTCAGAGCTTCTTTTACCTGATCGTAAACATTGTTCCTGAAAATGCTTCCTCCTCCGTACAATAGCATTACTTTACTGTCGGAAGGGATTTGAGAAGTAATTTTCGCAATCTGGTTCTTCCCGAAAAAGATCCTTACAGGATTGTAAAATTCAAAATCTGTCATTTTTCAATTGTTTTTATTATCTGTTTAATTAATAATTGTTTATAATTCATTGTATTTCTTCATAGTACTTAGTTTAACCATTGTGAACTTTAAAAATAAAAAAATGATTGATCACGAATGACTCAAAAGATTTCACAAAGGATAAACAAAGGTTTTAAATCATAAAGATTTGTTACTATTCTTTTGAACTAACCATTTTTTAACCGAAAGGTTCATTAATATCCCAGCATAAATTCTTTTTCCGTTGCAGGGATACCTTTTTCCATCCAAAGAGGCATTGGTTCTCCTTTTAAATAATGGGCAAAGAATTGTGACATTCTTTTCTGGAAATCAATTTTGTTCGGATGTTTCAAAGGCCAGTGAGGTTCTCCGTTGTAATTCAGTAACCATGTAGGTTTCCCGAGCCTGCGCATTGCAATGAAAAATTCAATTCCCTGCCACCACGGAACATGTCCGTCCATATCATTTGCCATTATCAGTATAGGGGTTTTTATTTTATCAATAGCGAATAGTGGTGAATTTTCCCAGTAAAGGTGTGGAGCTTCCCATATTGTTGCTCCGATCCTGCTCTGTGTATGTTCGTACTGAAATGATCTGTTCAACCCGGTTGCCCATCTTATACCACCGTAAGCGCTGTACATGTTCACTACAGGAGCCCCTGATTCTATGGCTGCAAACAGGTCAGTACGGGTTGCCAGATAAGCGACCTGATAGCCACCCCATGAATGACCCTGGGCGCCAATATGCTTCTCATCAACAAAACCTTTCTCTATCAGTGTCATTATTCCGGGGATGACACAATTAAAAGCACTTTGGCCGGGATATCCGATTTTATAATGAATATCCGGATTGAAAATAAGATAACCGTTACTGGTGTAATAGTGATAGTCTATTGTCGAACGTCCCGGTTCTGGAATATGATGGGAATAAAGCCCGGAAGAGCTTTTTTCATAAAAATTGACTATCATGGGATATTTCTTTGACGGATCAAATCCTTCAGGTTTATATAACAATCCTTCAATTTTTTTCCCGTCGAGAGATGTCCAGTTTACAAGTTCGGCAGTACCCCAGATGAATTCTTTCTGACCAGGATTGGCTTCTGTCAACTGCTTTCTATTTGCGAAAGTAAGATCTGATATGTAATAATCCGGGAAAAGGTTGAAAGTTTCCATTGTATAAATCATTGAATTTCCTTTTTTTGCTTTTAATGGTTTTCCAAGCCGGAATTCCCCTCCAATAAGATATTCAGGAGCATTCTTTTTCTTTAAATCCAGGGAAAGAAATGCACTACCTTTCGTGTTTTCATTGAATGCACTGAGATATTGAAGATATGAAGGATCAATAAAATCATTT
>CAZPMM010000378.1:0-2743 GCA_964587405.1 uncultured Rikenellaceae bacterium | reverse complement strand
GCTGAATGAGCATACTCTTATCCCCAGACCCGAAACAGAAGAACTGGTTGACCTTGTGATCAGGGAAAACAGGGGATATAATAATTCAGTACTGGATGTGGGTACAGGATCGGGTTGCATTGCTATTGCACTGGCTGTCAATTTCCCCAAAAGCAGGGTTACAGGATTTGATATTTCTGAAGGTGCAATACAAAAAGCCCGGGAAAATGCTGAAATCAATAATATACATGTTTCATTTATGGTTGCTGATCTTTTCACCACGGATCACAGGAAATTTCGGGAAACAGGCATCCTTGTAAGCAATCCTCCTTATGTTCGTGAATCGGAGAAGCAGTATATTAATGAAAATGTACTGAATTATGAACCTCATAAAGCACTTTTTGTCCCTGACTTTGATCCTCTTGTTTATTACAAGGCTATCGCAGGGCTTGCAATGGATATTCTTGCCCCAAAGGGAAAAATCTATTGTGAAATTAACGAAGCAATGGGCAGACAGCTGACAGAACTGTTTGAATCATCAGGACTTAAGGAAATAGAAATAATAAGGGACATAAATGACAAAGACAGAATAATAAAAGGTATAAGAAATGACTGAAAATGATCTCTTTAAAACACTATTGTCAAAGTCAATGGCACTCTGTTCAAAAAGGGAGTATTGTATTTATGATATTAAAAGAAAACTTGATTCATGGGGTTCTTCAAAAACCGACAGGGAAAAGATAATTAAAATCCTCATGAGAGAAAACTTCATAAATGAAGAACGATATGCATTGGCCTTTGTGAAAGACAAATTCAGATATAACAAGTGGGGAAAGGAAAAGATAACAGCCAACCTGAAAGCAAAACATATTCCATCCCCCATCATATCTCTGGCTCTCGGATCTATTGATGATGAACTCTATATGAAGACTCTTCGGGATATAATAAACTCTCACCGAAAATATGTCAAAGCTAAAAACCAGTACGAACTGAAAGGAAAACTGTTAAGATATGGTTTGTCGAAGGGATTTGAAAGCAGTCTCCTGTACGAAATCCTGAACGATAACTACTAAATACACGGGTTTCTCATGCCATCTGTCAACTTCCGGCTGAATATAAGAGCCATCTGAATATGTATTTCAGAAAAGGCATAAAGGTTAAAAGAAATAAGACGAACGATCCAGCTATATCAATGTATACCAATTGCTTAAACATACGCTGATTTGCGATGTAAAACCCAGAAAAGAAGATCCTCATCAATAACTGGGCGACAAAGAAAATAAAAACGCGTACACCATAACTGTTCCATTTACCTGCTTCCTGAAACCTTCCTCTCATAATAAGTGACAAACTGTGTGACAGACCACATGAAAGACATTGTTCCCCGGTTATCTTTTCATGGATACAAGGTACGGGGTAACTGTTCTTTTCAGGTGAAAAAAACAGGAAATAGGCAAGAAAAAGTAATAAGATCCCCGTAAAAGCTAAGTTAATTATAACATAGGGATCATTCTTAACTCTTTTCTCCAGAATTTCACTGAAATTACTTTGGCACTGAGAGAGTGTCATCTCCGAAGGATTTTCCCATTTCCAGTTCTTCGAGAGTTTTCTCTTTATCCTTTTTGTTAACGCTTGTGCTGATTTCTACTTTCTCATCGCCATTCCGTACACTGATATCTATATTGGCATCTTCAAGATCCTTTAACACATCATCCTTAACCTGGTTAACAATTTTTTCAATATTACCAGGCCATTTATCGGCCTTTCTGAGGATCTCACCTGCAATAAATATCTGGGAGAATGATATCAGAGCAGCAACAATACCTATAACAAGACCAGCAACAAGAACACCACGCGATGAATCCTTCCTTGTTGTCTGAGAAAGTCCGACTGATGCGAGTACAATAGCAGCAATACCCGGGATAATCGCTATAAAGCCCACACAGGGTATCACCGCAAGTACAAAAGTAATTATCGCTGTGATCAGCGCAGCTATTCCCAGAGTCTGTCCTGATGATCTTCTTTCCGGCTGTCCCGGCATTTGCTGGTTGTAAGGACTTGGATTCTTGCTCAGATCTTCCATTTTATTTCTCGTTTTTTATTTTTCATTCTTACATCAGGATATTAACCATATCCTGTTCTAAAGACGTAAGAGGTATTTCAATGATGCTTTCTCCTCAATTTTTTTTATAGTTCTTTTCTCTCAGACATCGTCAGTTCAGTTTCTCAGGCAAATGCATAGAACTTATTTACCGGCAAATTCCATAAGGTATGATTTAATGAAATCGTTAAGATCGCCATCAAGCACAGCCTGCACATTCCCGGTTTCATAACCCGTACGAAGGTCTTTCACCATTTTGTAAGGATGCAGGACATATGAACGGATCTGTGAACCCCATTCGATCTTTTTCTTTTCACCTTCAATCTTTGCCTGTTCTTCCATCCTTTTCCTGAGTTCCATCTCATAAAGATGCGACTTAAGGATCCTCAGTGCATTTTCCTTATTGTTCAGCTGCGATCTGGTCTCCTGGTTCTCAATAACGATCCCGGTAGGATGATGCCGCAAACGGACTGCTGTCTCTACTTTATTTACATTCTGTCCTCCAGCACCACTGGACCGGTATGTTTCCCATGTTATATCAGCCGGATTTATTTCTATTTCAATATGGTCTGCCACCAACGGTGAGATAAATACCGAAGCAAAGGTTGTCTGCCTTTTACCCTGTGCATTAAAAGGAGATATCCTGACAAGCCGGTGAACTCC
>CAZPMM010000377.1:0-2748 GCA_964587405.1 uncultured Rikenellaceae bacterium | reverse complement strand
TTTTAGAAATGCTTCCAAATTGTTTAAAATAAAGCACAAAAGTACAACAGACGGTATATATTACTACCGAGACAGTGGGTATTTCAGTGTTACTGCATCTAATAAACTTTCGTGTAACTTGAAAGAACAGTGCTCCGAAACCGAAAACAAAAACATACCGCCAAACCGTTAGGCAATTACATGACAAAGAACAATATCAGAATTTCAAAATAAGTAATTTTAGTAAGATTATTTTCGTTACAGAACGGATATTTATAATTTTTAAACAGTGATAAAATGAATCGAAGAAATTTTTTAAAAACGACCACTACAACAACATCAGCACTTTATCTGCCACTAATTAAGGAAATACCAACAGATTCTAACCCCTTGGTGAGAAAACTTTTTGTTTATGGCGGAGAAATTAATAGAGGCTTTATAAAATATGTTGCATCATTAACAGGGAAGGAAAATCCCAAAATCTGTTTTCTACCTACGGCATCAGGCGACGCTCCCGGATATACTATGAACTGGTTTGAGTATTGTGCGGGTCTACCAATATTGCCCTATGTTCAACGCTCTTTTATCTCTTCATATAGACAAAAAGAATCGTTCAAAAATGTATTTACAAATATGGATGCCATTTTAGTGGGAGGAGGCAATACCCTGAATATGATGGCAATTTGGAAGGTACAAGGGATGGACATTGCCTTGCGGGAAGCTTATGAAAAAGGAGTTGTATTGGGAGGTGGAAGTGCAGGTTCCCTTTGTTGGTTCGAGCATGGTACTACAGATTCCCGGCCTGGCAAATTGACTACTGTGGAAGGTTTAGGTTTTATCAAGGGTAGCCACAGTCCACACTATGATGGCGAAAGTGAACGGAAGCCTCTTTACTGGTCTAAGATAAAGAGTGGTGAATACAAATCAGGTTATGCTTGTGATAACAAAGCTGGAATCTATTTCGAGAATGAAGAAGTCAAAGAAGTCGTTTCTCTTGATGAAAAAAGTAATGCATATTTCGTGAACTTGTCAGGAGGCGAAATAAAAGAAACTGTTCTTCAAAAAGTAGTATTGCCACCAGCTTGACCATAGAAAGAATTGAGTCGAATCATACACGTGAACATCAGTCCGTTAGTGACAAGCAAAACAATATCTTATGAAACCTACATCCCGCTTAAGGCGGGACAAACACATATGTATATAATCTTCAAACATGTGGGTTTCCCCGCTTGAGCGGCAGGCATCATACCTTTAAAAACAAAATTATATTATGATAAAAAAATTAAATCTTATTACACTTTCAGTCCTAATACTACTTTCTTCCTGTCAATCCAGTGAGAACAAAAGTGGACGTAATGTTGCCGGGGATAAAGAAATAAATGTTCAATATAGAATTGAAAATAACATTTATCCAATCAATGAAAAGGGCGAAAATGATTCTGTGGCGGTTACGCTTACATCACGAATGAACGATTTCAATGTTCCTGGATTAAGTATTACTGTTTTCGATAATAATGAAATACTTTGGTCAAAAGGTTATGGCGTGAAAGATAAAAATTCCGGAGAACTTGTAACCGAAAATACCCTTTTCCAGGCAGCTTCAATTTCGAAACCTGTAACAAGTGTAGCCGCTTTTAAACTAATAGAGGAAAATAAACTATCTCTTGATGAAAATGTAAATTTAAAATTGATAAGATGGCAGGTTCCTGATAACAAATTTACTAAAAACGAAAAAGTTACAGTAAGAAGAATTATGAGCCATACATCTGGTTTAGGAACTTCTGGTTTCAAAGGCTATAAACAGCAAGACTCTATTCCAACATTAAAACAGATATTGCAAGGGAGCGAAATAACAAATTCAAAACCCGTACGAGTAATTCAAAAACCTGGGGAATCAAAAATATATTCGGGTGGAGGAATGACAGTTCTTCAAATGCTGATGGAAGATATAACAGGGAAAGAATTCTCTGATTTAATGAATGATTTGGTGTTAAACCCTGTACAGATGCATAATAGTTCCTTTGAGTATCCTTTACCGGAAAGATTCAGCGGTTTAACATCTACTGGATATGACGAAAAAGGGAATGCGATTGAAGGAGGGTATCACATATATCCAGAGAAAGCTGCTGCTGGACTTTGGTCAACATCTTCTGATTTAGCTCGTTTTATGATTGCATTAGGAAAATCGTATAGAGGTGAAGAAAATGGTTTACTGAAACAAAGTTCAGCCCAAATTATGATGACACGAGTACCCAACGCAGATGGAACTGGGATTGGTATTGATGGAGAGGGAAAGGCGTTTCGCTTTAGACATTCTGGTGGAAATGTCGGTTTTAGATGTTATGCTGTATCTTTCGCAAATACAGGACGTGGTGTGGTCATTATGACAAACTCTGATAATGGTTTTTATTTGATACACGAGATTGTAAGAGCAGTTGCAAGAGAATACAACTGGCCTCCCATGTTTATGCGTGAATAGAGCTAATGGTGAAAACTTTGAAACCTATGAGAAAGAAAGAATACCAGTGCCTAATACGCAATATAGCCAATGGCGGGGGTAGTGGTAATTTAAAAGCCTCTGCCCCGCTCCAGCGTTTGTAACGGTTGACAATGATGTCGCCCGCAACCCCGCCACTGGCCATATTGCTGGCCACGAGCACATATATTATGAAATTCGTCTTAACAATATGGTTCTTAATCCTTTCCCAATTTTGTGGAGCACAGAACGACTTCTACTCCAGACTAAGTAGTGCTGCCTTGGAGTTAACA
>CAZPMM010000376.1:0-2749 GCA_964587405.1 uncultured Rikenellaceae bacterium | reverse complement strand
AAGGAAACAGGTGACATATTCAACCGCAATGTGGCAGCTAAATTCGAAAATGAAATACTGTCAAAAGGCGGTACCAGGGACCCCGTAAAGATGTATGTGGCTTTCAGGGGTAAAGAACCTGGTATAGATGCTTTGCTTATAAACAGAGGACTTAAAAAAAGCGGTATCTGATACAGTATCATAAATCAGACCGCTGTTAACAACTGCATCTGACTTATTTTGACCAATTACTTTATACTTTGTAGTTAAATAAAGCTTACACAAAGCCATACAAAAGTAATTTCACAAGTCATTATAACAGAATAAAAACTATACAACATGCTTAAAGTATTCATTATATTTAAGATGAAACCCTCATCCCGCCTAAGGCGGGACAAACACGTATGTATATAATCTTCAAACATGTGGGTTCCTCCGCTTGAGCGGGGCAGGCATCATACCATTAAAATCAAAATTATATTATGATAAAAAGATCATTATTTCTTGGTACTATTCTGCTGGTGTTCTCATTTTCCTGTACGGTTAATTCACAGGATAATCAGGAAATGAAGCTTCTTGATCAGTTTCACCGGATTACTGGTGAAGAGATGATGACATGGATGGAAAAGCTTTGTTCGCCTGAGTTTAAAGGCAGGCTTTCAGGGACTCCTGAATACATTCTTTCAGCTGAATGGCTTGCCGGGAAGCTGAAAGAATGGGGAATCAGACCTGCCGGTTCAGACGGAACTTACTTTCAGTGGTTTAATCATCCCTATACAAGGGTAAACGATATCGGAAGCCTGTCCATGAATATAAATTTTCCCGACAGATCAGTAATTGTTAAAAACTATGTATATCCCGGCGATTATTATCCCGGAATGAATTCAGGTAACGGAGAAATAACTGCAGAAGTGGTTTTCGCAGGCTTTGGAGTAAGTGCACCGGAGTTGAATTATGATGATTATAAAGGTATTGATGTTAAGGGGAAAATTGTCCTTGTAAACCGGGATGTACCTCATACTGATCCACTGAATCCGGAATATAAGAAATGGGTAGGCTATTGTTATCATCAGTATAAATTACAGAATGCTGTAAAACACGGTGCTTCCGGTTTTCTTTATATAGATGGTGCACTGGCAAATCCGAATATTTCATATGATCCTTCAATCATTGTTGCAGGTATAGGACCCCAGCCGCTTACAGATATTTTTGCAGGACTGAAAACCAGCAACCAGGAACTGGTAACCAGGATCAGGAATACCTTTAAACCTGCTTCATTCAATACAAAGAAAATATTTACAATCAGGGCCAATACTACAAGATATCCTGACGGAAAAGCATGTAATGTTATTGGAATGATAGAAGGTATCGATCCTCTGTTGAAAAATGAATCCATAATAATAGGAGCTCATCTTGATGCAGTCGGACAGGCAGGCAGAATAGTAAACGGAGCGCTTGACAATGCTAGCGGAGTGGTTGATATAATGGGAGCTGCCAAAGCTATGGCTCTTTCAGGAATTCAACTGAAAAGGACTGTAATATTTGTATTTTTCGGAGGAGAAGAAACCGGTCTGATAGGGAGCAGATTATTTGCAGAAAACCCTCCATTACCTAAAGAGAAAACCATAACTTTCATAAATCTTGATATGGCAGGCAATGGTACCGGATTATCTGTAAATGCATCTGCACCTTACAGGAAACTTCTAAAATACTTTGAAGAGGCTAATACCAGGTATATTCACCGTCCGTTCCGGGGTTCTGCACCTGAACCAATCGCATATTATGGCCGCCCCAGAAGCGATTCCTTCAATTTCAGTTCTACCGGCTACAGAACAATGTCGATCGGAACAACCGGAGCAACTAAAAAGGTCTGGTACCACCTTCCCGGAGATGATCCCGATGCTGTGACTATCGATATTATGCAAGATGTAGCAAGAATGATATATCTGGCGCTTACAGCTATGGCAAATGACACAGATCTTTCTTTCTGAACAGGAAATAACAAGTATTATATTCCTGTAAAAATCTGTAGACTAATATTTAAGATTACAATCATGATATGAGTTATTATAAAACGTTCATTTAAGAATCTGTTAAAATGTTAATTTAAAACAGGGTATTAAACATGATAATCCATTCTTTCCCTAGTATGAATAAAAGAATAATATATATTAGGGTCACATTTATACCATGAAATTATAAACCAAATCTGAAGCAGGTCAATTCATATAATAAAACATTAACTATGATAAAGAAAGCGGAGGAGATCGACAATACTAACCGTAATATTATGCTGGGTCTGGATATCGGATCGGTATCCCTGAATACGGTTATTATTGATGATGAATACAAAGTATTCGAGAATTATTATGATTATGTTCACGGGAAGCCTTTCAATGTACTGAATAACAGGCTTAAATCTATTCTGAAAAAATATCCTGCCGGATCAATTAAAGGTATTGCCATTACAGGTACGGGAGGCAGGCTTGCCACCAGCCTGATAGGAGGTGTATTCGTAAATGAAATCATTGCTCAGGCAAGCTCATGCGGAAAGCTCTTTCCGGAAGCTAAAACAATTATTGAAATAGGCGGTGAAGATTCAAAACTGATCATACTCGAAAAAGATTCTGCAGGAGGTCCTTCCAAGCTTGTCGATTTTGAAATGAACAGTATATGTGCTGCCGGTACCGGATCATTTCTTGATCAGCAAGCCAGAAGAATAGGAGTTTCCATTGAAAAGGAATTTGGGGAAATGTCACTTAAATCGGTC
>CAZPMM010000375.1:0-2762 GCA_964587405.1 uncultured Rikenellaceae bacterium | reverse complement strand
ATCCTGATCGATCACCGGAACAGCCAGCAGGTTATATTTCGAAACAACTTCTGCGATTGCAGAAGTGCTCTGATCGTCATACAACGATACCGGTTCCGATTTCATTATCTGTGAAATGGTTTTTTCCGGTTCAGAGACAACAAGATCGCGCAGATTAAAGGTTCCGATCAGCTTATCTTCTTTTTCCGTGACAAACAGATTATAAAGTTCAGCGGCTTCAGGTTTTTTGGCACGGAGTTCATTAAGTACCTCCTCCACTGTCTCATTGCTGGAAAATGAAAGATAATCTGTTGTCATAATACTTCCCACAAGGTCGTCGTCATATTCAAGAAGTTCTCTGACCTCCTGGGAAGAAGCCTCTTCCATTTCCCTTAATAAAAGTTCAGCTTTATCAGCTTCAAGCTCATCAATGATATCTGCCACTTCGTCTGCGGGCATCTTTTCAAACACATCTGCCATCTTCGTCACAGGAAGACTTTCGACAATATGGATCTGTGCATCGGTTTCAAGCTCTTCCAGGACATCTGCTGCCTTCTCTTCATCAAGAGCGGAAAAAACAGAAGTACTTGATTTCTTTCCAAGGTCTTCAAGAATATCTGCCAGATCGGAAGGATGAAGTGTCTGAAGCCTTGCATAACTTTTGGAAAGTTTGATATTCAGATTTGAAAAATCAATTGCCTGAACATCATCCCACAGAATAAACCTGGTGGGAATTTTTATTCTGAACATGGATAATAATCTCTTAATGGGGTCTGCAATTCCAATCCTTCTCAGGATTCCGTCAATACCGATATCAACTGCGATGACGTACGTTCCCGATGGCAATGTGGCCAGTCTTACATCATTTACCCTTACAAGTTTCCTTCCGTTCAGGTCAACAATCTGTTTATCAAGAATATTTTCCACCAGCAGAAGACCATTGTCAACCTCATCGGAGCTTAGTTCAATCAGGTTTATACAGGTAACATTAAGCATTTCACGGGCTTTTGAGATTCTGAAAGGATTGAAAGAATAGAATCCCGTCTTTTTACGAATCTTTAGCCTTACTCCAACAACAAGCTGATTGTCAGGGTCTGTCATGCCGGAAGGAACGGCGCTTACGAGAAGGTCTTTTATTCTGCCGATTGCTTCACCATCAGCATCAAATACTTCCTTACCTATTATCCCGCTTAAATAAAAAGTTGTGAGTGAAGTCATGGTCACCTCCTTTCTGTTTCTGATACAGCTGAAGATGACCGGACACCGGCTCTCTCCTTCAGTATCAGGAGTTAATTAAGATTGATCTATACGCCGGAACATCGTCCATTTTCTATACAAAATTGATTTCGGGCGCAAAAATAAATGCTGCGTTTTAACTTTCCAAATAAAACAGAAATAAAAAATGTCAGATCGAGAAGCGACCATGTCATAAAATTAAGAAAATTAGATACATACTGTTTGTGTTTGTAATACATGTGGGTTTCATATTTCAATCAAACCGGAATTGAAACTTTTATTAACATTTTTACATATATTTGGAAAAACCATTTTTTCATCTGTGAGAAAATTACAATCTGTTCTTTCGAAGTATGATGCCCCTCAGAAGACTATTGCAGCCGGCATCTATCCCTATTTCAGGGAAATTGAATCCGATCAGGATACTGTTGTTACCATCAAAGGCAGGAAAGTTTTGATGTTCGGATCGAATAGTTATTTAGGCCTTACAAACCATCCAAAAATAAAGGAAGCAGCAAAAAGGGCTATTGATAAATACGGGACGGGTTGTGCCGGATCAAGATTCCTGAATGGCACACTTGATATTCATATAGAACTTGAAGAAAGGCTTGCCGATCTTGTTGGGAAAGCCGGAGCATTGTGTTACAGCACCGGTTTTCAGGTTAATCTTGGAGTTGTGTCTGTGCTGACAGGACGCGGTGATCATATTTTACTTGATGAGCTTGACCATGCCTCGATAATTGAAGGAAGTCGTCTTTCATTTTCCAAGGTTTTAAAGTTTGCACATAATGACATGAATTCTCTTGAAAGCAAACTGAAAAAATGTGCCCCCGACAGTCTTAAGTTGATTGTTGTTGACGGTGTATTTTCGATGGAAGGAGATATTGTAAAGCTCCCCCAGCTTGTTGATCTTGCAGATAAATACAATGCAACAATAATGATTGATGATGCCCACTCAATAGGTGTTTTGGGGAAAAACGGATCGGGAACTTCTTCACATTTCGAACTAACTGAAAAAGTCGACCTTATAATGGGTACTTTCTCAAAATCACTTGCTTCCCTGGGAGGATTTATTGCATCCGACAAAGACACTATTAACTTCATAAAACATAATTCCCGTTCACTCATATTCAGTGCCAGTATGACCCCGGCATCTGTGGCATCAGTGCTGGCAGCTCTGGATATAATGGTCAGTGAACCGGAAAGGATAGCTCACCTGTGGGAAATAACACATTTTGCTTTAAAAGGATTTAAAGAAATGGGGTTTGATACAGGAAAGTCCGAAACACCTATCATACCTCTTTTTATCCGTGACAATGTAAAAGCGCTTCAGTTGACACAAGCACTTCTGGCTGATGGTATTTTCGTTAATCCGGTCGTATCACCCGCTGTTCCGAAAGAAGATTGCCTGATAAGATATTCGCTTATGGCAACACATACAAAAGAACAGGTAGAGCTCTCAGTTGAAAAAATAACCAGAGCTGCTAAAGCACTGGGAATATTAAATTAAACAGCCAAATAGATATTACTTTGTATTATCTTGTCTT
>CAZPMM010000374.1:0-2794 GCA_964587405.1 uncultured Rikenellaceae bacterium | reverse complement strand
TGAGGTAAACAGAAGTGAGCTAAAGTGTACTAAAGAATTAAGTAAACTGATAAAAAGTATGTAATTATTAACTATCTGACTCTAAGTACTACGTAATTCCGTGTGCTTTAGAGCACTCAAAACTTAAAAACTATGAGCTATTTATTCACATCAGAATCAGTTTCGGAAGGGCATCCCGATAAAGTTGCCGACCAGATTTCAGATGCATTACTTGATGAATTCCTTAAATGGGATCCTGAATCAAAAGTAGCATGCGAGACATTTGTAACAACAGGACTTGTAGTCTGCGGAGGTGAGGTACTCACATCAGGATGGGTTGATGTTCAGGAGACTGCGCGCAGGGTTATCCGTGATATAGGATATACAAAAGCAGAATACCGTTTCGACAGCGATTCATGTGGCGTCATATCTACCATTCATGAACAATCAGCCGATATTCGCCAGGGTGTTGTCCGTGAAAAACCCGAAGAACAGGGTGCCGGTGACCAGGGAATGATGTTCGGTTATGCATGTCGCGAAACTGATAATTATATGCCTCTGAGCATTGAACTTGCACATCTTCTTCTGAAGGAGCTTGCTGCTATCAGACGCGAAGGGAAACAGATGAAATATCTTCGCCCCGATTCAAAATCACAGGTCACAATAGAATATGACGACAATAATAAGCCTGTCCGCATTGACACCATAGTCATCAGTACGCAGCATGATGAATTCATCCTGCCAAAAAACAAGTCGCTGGCTTCAGAAAAAGCAGCTGAGAAAGCCAAGCAGAAACAGATCACAGAAGATCTGATAAAATATCTGTTCCCCAGGGTAAAAAAAATCCTTCCAGCAGGTATTAAAAACCTTTTTAAAGATGATATAAGGCTTCTTGTAAATCCGACAGGTAAGTTTGTAACAGGTGGTCCTCACGGAGATACCGGGCTTACCGGAAGAAAGATCATAACAGATACATATGGCGGTCATGGAGCACACGGAGGAGGAGCTTTTTCAGGTAAAGATCCATCAAAAGTTGACAGATCGGCTGCTTATGCAGCAAGACATATAGCAAAAAACCTTGTTGCCGCAGGTGTCTGTGACCAGGTTCTCATTCAGGTGGCTTATGCAATCGGTGTTGCCGAACCAGTAGGATTTTATGTAAATACTTTCGGAACAGCTCATGTAAAAGATAGTAAAGGAAATACCCTGACCGACGGAGAAATAGCTTTAAAAGTGCAGAAACTTTTCGATATGCGCCCTTATTCAATAATAAAAAGGTTCGGACTAAAAAATCCGATATTCCTTCAGACTGCATCATACGGTCATTTCGGACAGGAAAACTGTGTAAGAAATGTGGAGGTTTATTATGAAGTCCCCGGCAGTAAGCCAAGGGAAATCAATGGCAACGGCAAAAAAGGATGGATGAAAAAGGTGGAATTCTTCGCCTGGGAAAAACTCGATCAGGTAGATAAAATAAAGAAATCTTTTAAATTATAAGAACTTATACAGAGGAGACCCGGAGTTACAGAAAACTCCGGAAAACTTCTGTGTAATTCTTTTTCCTTTCTGTTTATCAGAAAGATGCTTTTACTATCCTCGCGATATTATCAGATCTCCCCAGTGTATAGTAATGTAAGCCGGGAGCGCCTTCTTTTATAAGCTCTTTTGACTGCATTGTTGCCCATTCAATCCCGACTTCACGGGCTTCCATGTCAGTTGTGCATTTTCTGACCGCATCAACCAGATCATTCGGGAGATCAATGTGAAATGTCTGAGGCAGCATCTTTATATCATTTAATGCCGAAACAGGTTTCAGACCTGCAATCACCGGGACATCAATACCTGCTTTTCTGCACCTGTCCCTGAAACTGAAATATTTCTGATTATCGAAAAACATCTGGGTAACAATATAATGGGCACCGGCATCTATTTTCCGTTTCAGGTTCTCAACGTCAGATTGCATATTCGGTGCTTCTGAATGTTTTTCCGGATAACCTGCAACACCGATACAGAAATTTGCAGGAGAAGTTTCTTCAAGAGATTCTTCAAGATATCTTCCCTTATTCATATTAACTATCTGGGTTACCAGCTCTGATGTATACCTGTGACCATCCTTTTCAGGAATAAAAATCCGGCTTCCTTTCTGAGGATCTCCACGTAGTGCAAGAACATCATCAATATTCAGGAATTTCATCTCGATAAGAACATTTTCTGTTTCTTCTTTCGTGAATCCTCCGCACAGGATATGTGGCACAACTGTTATATTGTACTTATATTTTACGGCAGCAGCAAGTGCAATTGTGCCAGGACGAAGTCTTGTTAACCTTTTCTCAAGAAGTCCGTCGGGCCGTTCCTTATAAGTTATCTCATTGCGGTGTGACGTGAAGTTGATGTAAGCTGGCTGAAACTCAACCAGTCTGTCAATTGTTGAATAAATTCTTTCAATGCTGTGCCCTTTAAGCGGGGGCAGCAGTTCAAATGTGAATAAAGGCCCACTAGCGCTTTTCAGTTTATCAATAACACTCATAATTATCTGATCAAAGATTAGGGGCGAGCCATTTAGCTGCCTCATTAATACTCATTTTCTTTCTTGCCGCATAATCCATAAGCTGGTCATTTCCGATCTTGCCCACATTAAAATAGGAAGAACCGGGGTGTGAAAATATATAACCGCTTACGGCTGCAGGCGGAATCATGGCAAAGTTTTCCGTCAGACCTGCTCCGATGGCATTTTCTGCATCAAGCAAATCAAACAATACCCTTTTTTCCGTATGATCGGGACATGCCGGATAACCCGGGGCAGGACGAATACCTG
>CAZPMM010000373.1:0-2800 GCA_964587405.1 uncultured Rikenellaceae bacterium | reverse complement strand
ATTGTGCCATCTGCTCCATATCCCCGCTGTTCTCTCTCCTTGCAAGTATTCCCCCAAAGACAGAGGGATGAAGAGTCTTTACCCTGCCACCGAGAATGGAAGGATAAGTTGTAAGATCTTCAACTTTTTCTGCAGGTATGCCCATACGGTTTATATGGTTAAAAGTACCACCTGTTGAAAATATCTTAATGTTTAGTTCATTAAGAATCATGATTATATCATCCAATCCTTCTTTATGATATACAGAAATCAATGCGCTTTTAATTATTTTATCATTCATTTTCAGATTATTATAATTGCCGGATAAAGAATATGCAAGCCAATAAAAATAGATATTTTTTTATAAACCTCAATATATTTAATAATTATGATTATCAGCAGAGAAGACAAAAGATTATGAATAATGTAATTCAAGATCGTCAGGCTGCATTATTTGTTTATATTTGGTTCCCGAAATAATGTTTAATACCGGATGAAATTCCTGAAACTTCTGAGGGAAAGTGTGATTCTTGCATTGAATTCTGTTACAATTAATAAGTTGAGGACATTTCTCACTTTGTTCGGGATCACCATTGGGATTTTTTCCATAATATCTGTCTTTACTGTCCTTGACTGGATGGAAAAATCAATACGCGACAGCATTAATTCAATGGGAAGCAATGTAATCTATGTTCAGAAATTTCCCTGGTCATTTGATCCCAATTTAAAATGGTGGGATATAATAAAATGGCCTTCAGTATCAATTAATGATTATGAAGCTCTGGCAACCAGATCAGGCAGGATTGAGGCACTTTCTTTTGTGGTTGGACAGAATGCTAACCTGAGTTATAAAAGTAATTCAGCGACCAATGTACCTGTAGGAGCTGTAACAGATAATCTTGAAAATGTAGTTAATTTTGAAATAGAAAAGGGCAGGTATTTCTCTCCTTATGAATATACCAGTGGAACAAATGTAGCCGTCCTCGGAGCAGAAATAGCGGAGAGATTATTCAATGATGAAAATCCAGTCGGTAAGGAAATAAAGCTTCAAAACCGGAAAGTAAGGATTATAGGAGTCATTAAGAAAGAGGGTGAAGGTCCTGTAAGTCTTAATAATGTTGACCAGATTACACTTGTTCCTTTGAATTTTGGCAAGAATTTTATCAATTTCAGGAACAGGTTCATTGACAGCCAGTTGATTGTTAAGGCCAAACCGGGTGTTTCAGTTCAGGAGCTTTCAGATGAAGCGACCATGATACTGAGAGCAGTAAGAAGGCTTAAACCGGTGGAACCTGATAATTTCTCGATAAATAATGCAACTATGCTTTCAAAAGGTTTTGATGCCGTTTTTACAGGCATAAACATAGGAGGATGGTTGATAGGAGGATTCTCGATACTTGTGGGTGGCTTCGGAATTGCCAACATAATGTTTGTATCCGTCAGGGAAAGAACAAATATGATAGGTATCCAGAAAGCTCTCGGTGCCAAACGTTCTTTTATACTTCATCAGTTCCTTGCAGAATCGGTTTTTCTTTCAGTGATCGGTGGCATATTCGGTATGATCCTCATATTTATCGGAACAGTGATCATTAACTACTTATATGAACTTAATATGCATCTGACCTTATCAAATATCATGCTTGCTCTTACCATTTCAGGGATTATCGGAATCGTGGCCGGGTATGCTCCCGCTTATTCCGCAGCCCGCATGAATCCGGTGGAAGCTATCGGATATACTTTCGGGTAGAAAGAAAATTTAAGCAATCCTTTAGCTACAATTTATAAAAGTATTTCCATTTAGTTGGTATACAGTCAACAACTATACCTGTAAAGGTTTTAAGTAAAACCGTGAATATGAATATAATTATGCGGACTCAGGAATTGTCCAATAAGTTGTTCCGGTTCTTATCAATCCACCTTGTCAGTTCAATAAACATCTTCACAGATAATTGCTCCGGCCTCAGATCAAATAACGGACAATCTTCGTTCTGGAGATCAAATACCGACCGGATTGAGTTCCTTAGCTTCTTGCGACGCTGATTAAAACCTGCTTTTACAACCCTTGTAAAGAGTCGTTCATCAACACCAATATCTTTTACCTCATTCCTTGTAAGCCTGATAACACCCGATTTTACTTTTGGTGGTGGCACAAAAACATGTTCCGGTACAGTAAAAAGATATTCCACATTGTAAAAAACCTGTAGAAGAACGCTCAGAATACCATAAGCCTTTGATCCCGGCCCTGAACATATTCTTTCTGCAACTTCCTTCTGGAACATACCGCAAACCTCAACAACTTTATCCCTGCTTTCGAGCACCCTGAAAAGGATCTGTGATGAAATATTATATGGGAAATTACCGGCAATACAAAGACTGCTCTTAAAACATTCTTCCAAATTCATCTTTAGGAAATCACCTCTTATTATCTCCTTCAGACCAGAAAACCGTTCTTTAAGGAAATGAACCGATTCATTATCTATTTCAATGACTTTCAGGTCAGCAAAATTCCTTTCAAGAAGATATTCAGTCAGGATTCCCTTCCCAGGACCGATCTCAAGTACTGAATCATATCCTTTACCAGTAAGTGATGATGCCACTTTACGGGCAATTTCCCTGTCTATCAGAAAATGTTGACCAAGTTTTTTTTTAGGATGAACTCCTGCCATTTGTAATGCTGTTTACAGAATTCTGTTTATATCTGAAGAATTTCCCTTCCGAATTTTCTCCAAAATGGGAGCTTAAGCTTTTCAAGCCATACGATGAAAACCTTAAGAACATTATAATATAATGTACAAAACAGAAACAGATAAAAAATGTAACA
>CAZPMM010000372.1:0-2803 GCA_964587405.1 uncultured Rikenellaceae bacterium | reverse complement strand
TTTGAAATAAGGTATGGTTCAAAGATAAAAAAGCTTCCGTTCAGCCTCCGGCTTAATGATTTTATCCTTGAACGATATCCCGGATCTGACAGTCCGTCGGGTTATAAAAGTGATGTCCTTCTTATCAATGATGCAGATAATGTAAGAATGCCTTTTGTCATATTCATGAATAATGTGTTGAAATATAAAGGTTACAGGTTTTATCAGTCTTCTTATGATCCTGATGAAATGGGAACAGTATTGTCGGTGAATCATGACAGGGCAGGGATGCTCGTAACTTATACAGGTTATGCACTTCTCTTCCTTTTTATATTGCTTTCTCTTCTTAGCAGAAAGTCATTGTTCCGGACAATCAGGGCTGGGATGTGGGATTCTGCATTGAGAAAAACAATCAGCCTTATTCTGTTTGTTTTTATATTGTCAGGACTGGAATCCCTTTCGGCACAGCGTCTTATTCCGGGCAAAGATGCATCAGGAGAGATCGGGAAGATACTTGTTCAGGATCAGAAAGGAAGGACAAAACCTCTTTATACCTTAAGCAATGATATAGTACGAAAGGTTACAGGTGAAAATAAATACAGGGATTATTCTTCAATGCAGTTTTTCCTGGGTTTTCTTCTTGATTTTGATCACTGGAAAGATATCCCTGTAATAAAAGTAAACAATACAGGTTTACGTAAGAAAACAGGTATTGATGGTCGTTATGCTTCCTTCTCCGATCTGGTTGACCTTAGCGGAGAGGGTTCATACAAGCTATCAGTTGATGTGAATGCTGCATATGCAAAATCTCCTGGAAACAGGAATAAGATGGACAAGGAGATCATGAAAGTTGATGAGAGGGTAAATATTATTTTCATGATATACAGGGGTGATTTCCTAAGGATGTTTCCGCTTAAGGACAGTACACATAACTGGGGACCGCCGTATTATGCACTGAAAACAGCACTGAATGGTGAAGATTCGACATATCTTCAGAATATATTGCCTGCTCTGGCACAGGCGGTAAAACAGAATAACACCAGGAAAGCTTTACAAATAACACAATCAGTCATTGCTTACCAGAATAAATATGCTGAATATGAATTACCATCAGAATACCGGACAAAAGCTGAAATACTTTATTACCGGATGGCAATTTTTGAACGCTTGTTCCCGCTTTACCTGTCAATAGGATTATTAATGATCATTATCCTTGTTTTCAGGGTTGTCAGGAACCGGAACGAAACGTCTGTACTGATGAAAATCCTGCGTTATCTTCTCCTGGCAGGATTTCTTTTCCATATTTTTGGTATCGGACTGAGATGGTATATTAGCGGACATGCACCTCTGAGTAACGGATATGAATCGATGATATTCATTTCATGGATAACACTTCTTGCCGGATTGATATTCAGCCGCAGGTCTGATTTCGCACTTTCTTCCACTGCAGTACTGGCCGGACTGACTCTTTTGGTGGCACATATGAGCTTTATGGATCCTGAGATCACTAATCTTGTACCTGTCCTGAAGTCATACTGGCTTACGCTTCATGTATCTGTCATAACGGGAAGCTATGGATTCCTGGGGCTTGGTGCATTGCTGGGCCTGCTTTCAATGGTGCTTATGATATTCGCGGGTTCAGGAAACAGGGAAAGGATTTCTTCCACTGTCGATGAACTGACGGTTATAAATTATAAAACCCTGACCCTGGGTCTCTATTTCCTTACTGTCGGAACATTTTTGGGTGCAATATGGGCAAATGAATCATGGGGAAGATATTGGGGTTGGGATCCCAAGGAAACATGGTCGCTTATAACGATAATAGTTTATACACTGGTGATTCATTCCAGAATGATACCTGGAATGAAAAATATTTACTCATTCAACCTCCTGGCACTTTTTGCGTTTTCATCTGTTCTGATGACCTATTTCGGAGTCAATTATTATCTGTCGGGACTTCATTCCTATGCAGGTGGAGATCCTGTTCAGGTACCGGTGTTTGTAATTTTTATCTTTATTGCATTTATTGCCCTTTCGGTGACAGCTTATGTTAAATATAACACTTTTAAAAAGATTGATACGATGTAAATATGTATATTGAAACATATTCCTGTTTTAATTTATATTTGCTTGGGACAAGACTATCAGTTTTCGTGTTCGTCAGCCTTAAAATCATTTAAATATGGATGACTTCCGGACGAAGAATGATAGTCATAGTATTATAAGTCTTAATTAAAATTTATTCCATTGTTTAGCAGCGAGGTATATAAGAACAGAAGAATAAGACTTCATAAGATCATGAAGTCTGGTGTGGGTTTATTTATGGGAAATGTTGAAGCTCCCATAAATTACCCTGGTAATGCCTATCATTTCAGACAGGATAGTGATTTTATCTATTATTTTGGAATCGATCTGCCTGGTCTGGTTGGATTTATGGACTTTGATTCAGGGAAAGACTATATTTTTGGTAATGATCTGGAAGTTGAAGATATTATCTGGATGGGCAAACAGCCTTCAATAGCGTCATTAGCAGCACAATCCGGGATAATGGATACATATTCGCTTTCCAAATTGCCAGAAATGACAGCTCTTGCCCTTAAAAAGGGTCGTAAAATCCATTTTCTTCCTCCATATCGTGGGGAGACTAAGTTACAGATTGGTTCATTGCTGAATATGGATCCTCTGCAAATAAGGGATCTTGCTTCGATAGATTTGATAAAAGCCATTATATCAATGAGGTCGGTAAAAGAACCAGTCGAAGTGACAGAGATTGAAAAAGCGGTTGATGTCTCCTGTGAAATGCATATTACAGCAATGCAAATGT
>CAZPMM010000371.1:0-2831 GCA_964587405.1 uncultured Rikenellaceae bacterium | reverse complement strand
CCCCGACCCTATGCTTGTAAGGCATATGCTCTGAACCAACTGAGCTAATCGCCCGGAATATTTTAAAAGAACCCCCGACTCTCCCGACTTTTGAGTCGGGATGCTCTGAACCAACTGAGCTAATCGCCCGGAATATTTTAAAAGAACCCCCGACCCTCCCGACTTTTGAGTCGGGATGCTCTGAACCAATTGAGCTAATCGCCCGGAAAATTGACTGCAAATATATCATATTTTTCTTTCTCTCAAAAATTATTTTTTGAGGACTATGGAACATTATTTTTCCTAAAAAATGGTGACTAATGATCCTGATATATTAACAAATTATTGCAATTTGTTGAAAACAGTTTGAGAATCTCATATTGTAAGTGTATAAAAAATATATTACATTCGCTTTTGTTAATGTGAAGTCAGTCCTGTAATTGTGTCACTAATCCGATGAAATTGTAAATGGCATCTTTTTATTTGTATGGGACATTAGGTGTTACTATTGTTAAAAATGAACCTAATCAATATGAGAGATATTACTTTTATTTCGTTTCTTAAATCACTTTTTTGTTACTTTTCCGAATATCTTTCATCAGGATCTGTTTCAGAAGGTGAAGCTAAATCGCTTTCTGAGGCAGGAAAACCATACTGCCTTAAACTATATCTTCCATTGGTATTGGTTTTCATTCATGGATTTGCCGTTGTGGAAAATAAAGTATACGGACAGGATTGTAATCCTGTTATTATAGATTGTCCTGGTGATATTGTGGTAAATGTTCAGCCGGATAAATGTGGGAATAACGTGACATGGACACCCCCTTCCATGATAGCCCCATGTCCCGGTTATACTATGACAAGTAATCATTTTCCCGGAGATTTTTTCAATCCTGGTACTACTCAGGTAATATATTTCTCATGGTTTGGAACAGAGAAGAAAGATTCCTGCAAATTCAATGTAACTGTCGTTGATAATCAGAAACCGGTAATTGTAACCAAAAATGCCGACCTGTATATTAATCATTCTGGAACAGTGATGCTCAATGCTTCGGATATAGATAACGGTTCGTCTGATAATTGTTCGCTGACACTGATTCCCGGAAGAACGGTCTTTTCATGCTCCGATGTTGGACAGACAATACAGGTTGTACTTACCGGCATAGATGCATCGGGTAATTCATCCAGTTCAACTGCACAGGTAACAATTCATGATACAACCCGTCCCGTAATAAAAACCAGAGGGTTTTCAGTTATTCTTGATAATAACGGAACAGGTTCCCTTAATGCTTCCGATATTGACAATGGAACCTATGATAACTGCGGTTTGGTGACATTATCAGTTACACCTTCCGACTTCTCATGTTCAGATCAGGGAGTTAAAAAAGTTATATTTACTGCTTCTGACTCGCATGGTAATATTGCGACAAGAGATGTCTGGATATCAGTAAAACCATCTCTCAAAATCAACAGTATTTCGCTAAGCAACTGTGATGCTGCCGGCACATATGCTCTTTTCAATTCAAATGTGTCAGGGGGGAACGGAACTTATTATTATTTCTGGGATTGTCTCGACGATGCTGTATTTCCTTTTGTACAGGAGACAACTGTATTTCCTTTTGTTGCTTTTGCAAATACCAGTACCAATGCTACACCCTTTTTCAACAATAGCATGCCGAATGGTGATTATACGATCAGACTGATAATCACAGATGGTAATGGTTGCCGGGATACTGCAGAGATGGTTATTGTTAAGACCGGGCCTATTTATAGTAATATCATCAGGAGAAGTTCGACAGCATGTGAAGGATCAACGGCTACTTATACAGTAAATCCCGATTCACTTGCTATATTTGACTGGCAGGTGATAAATGGTACTATTTTGTCATCCTCTCCATTTACCAATTCGGTTGATGTTCAATGGAACTTTGGCGTTACTCATGGTGTAGTCACTGCAACAATCAATAAAACAAATCTGTTGGGAGAACCTTGTAGTTCAACAGTAATTGATTCTGTTTCCATTGATCTTATTTCACCACCTTCATTTAATGATCCTGTTATAAATGTCTGCCCTGGTTCGGAAGAGATATACACACTGACGGCTCCATATCAGGCATATGAATGGATAGTAACCGGAGGTCATGTGACTGAAGGAGGATCGGGATATAATTTTGTAAAAGTAAGATGGAATCCCCTGTCTTCAGGGAAAGTGACTGTGATCGTCAGCACAGCCACAGGTTGTTCAGTATCCGGGTATGTTGATGTTAATATAAATAACCTTACGGGAAGTATATTATCTGTTGAAGATATAACATGTAACGGAGTAGCAAACGGAATGGTTTCTGTTGCTGCAACATCCGGGACAGGCGTTGCTCCATATGAATATTCTCTCGACGGCGGAACATACCAGTTTTCCGGGAATTTTGTGAATATAACTCCAGGTCCACATTTTGTCAGGATAAGGGATGCTATTTTATGTACTTATGATTTAAATTTCAATATCATTCAGCCATTGGTGCTTGTTGCTTTATTGAGCAAGGTTGATGTGACTTGTTATGGAGAACATACCGGAACTATAACAGCAACCGTATCAGGAGGAACACCACCCTATGAATACAGTCTTAACGGAACAGCTTTTCAAACTTCAGAGATTTTTTCCGGCCTCCCTGCAGGTCTTCATACGCTGGAGGTGAGAGATGTAAACGGCTGTTCATTTGTTCAGAAAATAAACATATTTCAACCTGATTTTGTTACGGGGTCTGCTGTGATAACAACACCTGTCATTTGTAATGGAGGTACAGCCACAATTACAATTACCGGATCTGGAGGTACAGGTTCGTTATCATATACAT
>CAZPMM010000370.1:0-2839 GCA_964587405.1 uncultured Rikenellaceae bacterium | reverse complement strand
CCTTTATTTCCTGAACTTCTATAATTTCACTAACTGCTTTAGTTTCAGCAACTTCTTTTTCAACTTTTCGTTCCTTTACCGGCCTCCTCCCCTTCATGCCGCTATCACTGACCGGTTGAATCTGCTTTAATTCAGCTTTTTTAGTCTTTTTCCTGGGACGTCTTACGCCGTACGTTCCAAGAATAATTTTACCTCTCCTTGTTTTTTTGTCGCCTTTTCCCATAGTTTTCGGATTTGAATTGTTCACTCCCTTAACAGGGTGCCGACAAAGTTAATAATATTCTTTATTTTTGATTTATAATAATTTTTTTTTGACTCTAATTATTTACTGGTATTTTAAATCCGAATGTATATTACTTTATACCTGTCATATATTTTTAACATAATCCAGATCAGGAAAAACTGGCCGGAAAGAATTGAAGAGGAAAACAATTTTAATTTAAGTTTTTCAAAAACTGTATTCCTGTCTGCAATCAGTCAAGGTTTTTACAAACTGAATCCGGTTTATACTAAAATGCATTCTAAAATTCAACTAATTGTAATTTGACATTTTTTCTTTCCAAAAAAAAATCAGACCTTTGACTTAATCTTATTATTTATTTAATTATTGAATCATGAACATTTATGTTGGTAGTCTTAATTTCAAAATGACTGAAGCAGACCTAAAAGAAAGATTTGAGGAGTATGGCGAGGTAACATCCGCCAAAATTATCATTGACAAATACTCCGGAAAAAGTAAAGGATTTGGTTTCGTTGAAATGCCGAACGAAGCTGAAGCCAAAAAAGCTATTGAAGAGCTTAATGGTGCAGAGATACAGGGCAGAAAAATTATCGTTAACGAATCAATTGAAAGAACGGAAAGAAGAAGTAATTTCAGAGGTGGAGAACGCCGTGGAGCTAATCCCAGAGATAACAACAGGTAGGAAATAAAAAATCAAAGCAATGAAAGGTACTGTTAAGTGGTACGACAGGGTCAAAGGTTATGGTTTTATACAAACCGAGGACAACAAAGACATTTTTGTACACCGTTCAGGGCTTGAGGTTTCCCACACTAATCTTGAAACAGGTCAGGCTGTTGAATTCGAAATTGAACAAAGAGAAAAAGGACCTGTTGCTGTTAAAGTAAGAAAAATCAATTGAACTTACACAAATTTTTAACCTAAAGGCTGTAACTTAATACAGCCTCTTTTTTTAGCTTTAAATTGCAATTCTTTTATCTGATGTTATTCAACAAGGGGAACAATATAGAATATCAATTTAATTTACTAATAATTCAGGACATCATATATTTCGGTGACCTTACTCTCCGGTAACGGGCAGTTGCGAAATGCATTCCTCCCTCCCCAACTTTATTCAACGCCGTAATTGTAACTGTTTTTTGCCTGGACACGATCCAAGTCAGTTCCATCCCATGATGCCTGATGCTTTTTTATCTGAGTTGATGGCGGATGGTATTAACCACCCAATAGGAGAGCAGTCCCAAAATCAGGTGAACCGCAAAGGAAAGGATTCATCTTTTTGATGACAGAGATGGGGAGAAGTTTGAGAAATATCATCAGACAGCGAAACATTCCTTTAATTTCGCAAATAAGATTGTAACAATTCCAAGTGGTTTTTTCGTCTATAAAAAATTCTGATGTCTTGAAATTAAATGCTTCAGAATTCAATAACCAGTATCTCAAAAATACCAAGGATACTGTAAGAAATATACAAAATGATATTGTAGAAGGCAAACTCAGGGCTGAGGGTATACTCAGGTTTGCAGAACACCGGCTGTCCGGTAATCCTGCAGACAGTTTCCTTTTCGGGGTCGTATTAACATTTATTTACTGATTATTATTTAATCCTGAAAGATTGTAATGAATAACTGTGAAAAATTGTAATAAGCTAAAAAAAGATTGATCATTAATTTGTTTTTTTCACTTTTATCCCACATATTTGGCTACCGATTTAATTTTTAAATTCAAAACAGCCTAACCAATTGTTCCATAAATTTTAAACCTGATAGAAAGATAGACCCGTATCAAATCAATGATCTTGTTTTTAATAAGTAATAAATGCATTGCTCCTGACTTATCACCAGGCGGTAAAGCTATGTATATAATAAACCTCTTTTTACTGATCGTCCAGAGCATTAACGTTAAGTTTTATTGCAAACGTTGAAACTTTATACCCATGACTATAAACATAATCAATAACTCAAATTTCACACTCTAATTATTAATATTCACATAACCCGTTGTTTACTTGCTTATATGTTTTTACTATATATTTGATAACCAATTTATTAGAATTACATTGCCACCGTCTTAGGCGGCTGGTTTTTAATTAAACTTAAATTATTACCTAAACCATTTCAAATGCATGAAAAAACTAAGTGAGAAGCTGTTCCCCATTGCTTCCGGCAATGGAATAAAGCTATTGATTAAGGCAAAATTATGCGTTTTACTGCTGGTTTTCATAACCACTGTTCTGGAGGCAGTGCCTGTGGCAGTTACAGACAATGCCGATCCGGGATCCGGGGTTAAGGTGTTGAACGTATCGGATGATGTTCAGCAGTTTACTGTCAGGGGTACAATAAAAGATGCCTCGACGGGAGATCCTCTTCCTGGTGTTACCGTTATGGTCAAAGGGACCACTGTCGGTACACTTTCAGATATGAACGGGAAGTTCTCTGTCAATGTACCCAACAGGAACGTGATTCTTTCGTTCTCATTTGTGGGCTTCACCACACAGGAACTAGCTGCAGTTATAGGTAAGGACATGAATGTTCAGATGGACCTTGAAGTAACACAGATCTCAGAAATTGTGGTTGTGGGTTATGGTGTGCAAAAAAAGG
>CAZPMM010000369.1:0-2843 GCA_964587405.1 uncultured Rikenellaceae bacterium | reverse complement strand
ACCCACATGACTGAAAATTATATAAATACGTGTTTGTCCCGCCTAAGGCGGGATGCGGGTTTCATCATTTATTTATTCATATTATGTATGTGTATCCTTATGTATTTGAGGTTTTAACAAAAAAAAAATTCAGATTCAGGATTTCAGGTTTCAGGTTCTCTGTTATCAGATGACCTCACAACTTGCTGTTGCAAGTCCTTAACCCGGAATCCTGAACCTGGATTTTGAAATCTCACAAATCGCTTATTTTCTGAACTATTTCATTAATAAGCCTGAAGTCATTATCAGTACCGGCAGGATTCCACGGAGTACCTTCTCCATCATCTGATATCGATTTCAGTATTGCATCAGCTTCGGATTTCTTTCCCTCCATTATCAGTTTTGCCCATTCAACAACTTTCGCATTCCGGTTCTTTTCTATCCATTTTTCAAAATAGCTGACTGATTCATCATGACGACCAAGCTTTTTAAGTGCCATAACCGAGAGAAAATTGAGAGAACTGTTACCAACAGGTTTTCCATCGTTATAATCCGCCACTTTAGTCAGCAGTTCAGAGGATAATTTTTTATTATTACGCTTTTCCTGGATCATTGAACTTATAAAATTTTCAGCTCTTTCATCTACTCGATAAGGTCTTCCCACTCCCAGGTTTTCAGGCCACATATATGTATTGTTTGCAAATACAAGTGCTTTCCCTGTCTGATTGCCCGAATAATACTTAAGAGCATTCAACAGATTGGCTGTTTTCCAGACGGTTCTTCCCGATCCGGCACCTTCATGAGGCAGTATCACTATTTTTTTCAGTATCTTAATACATTCATCATATTTCCTGTTGTAAAGTAATGCCTGTGCGTGGTCGAAACTTATAATATACATATCCCCTGCAACTTTCATAGCTCTGACAGTAATGTCAAGTGCTTTATCATATCTGTTTAGTGATGAATAATAATTATACAGAATATGATAGGGTCTCCAGTTGTTCTGGTTCATTGACAGAGCTTTCAAAAGATCCTGTTCAGCATTTTTCCCGGTTCGTTGCATAAATGTTCCCCTTGTAAGATAGAAGCTGTAGCTGTCGGGAGTCTGACCACATTCATTAAAATATTTTTCCGCTTTTTCATTCTGTTGTTTGCTCCAGTAAAACAGGGCTGCATAATACTTAGTTTTCCATGAAGGTGTTTTTTTGTCTGCCCATTCAAGAATATCTGCATATTCTTCCCTGAATGGGTATACAAGCCTGTCGTCAGCTTTCAGTGCCCTCTGAAGATACAGATCGCATTTTGGTGCTTCATTAAGTTGATCTGCGATCCAGGCAGCAAGATAATCTGCAACAGGATGAGGCACAGAGTTTTCAAGCACAACCAGTGATTCTTTCAGCAGTCCTGCATTACTATACCACAAAGCAAGCTCAACATAAGTTTCATAGCTGAATTCATTGGTTATTCTTGATTTAAAAGTCTTCAGTGCTTCATGATCCTTTGAGGAATAATACTTTTCAAATAAAGCAAAATGATCAAGGGGATCCGTTTCAAGCAGATTATCCAATATCTTATTGTAAGCTACATTATCACCTCTTAATCTAAGGATAACTGCGTTGGTATAAAAGATGTTTTTATCAATCGCATTAAAAAGAGCGGCGTCATGTGCATATTCCCATGCTTCATCAAGACGGTTCTCACGTAATGCGATCAGTGCAATTTTATTTCTTGAAGTCGCTTTATACTGGGGAGATCTGAGTGTGACTCCAAAAGCATCCCGGGCTTTAATATATTCTTTTTTCTTTGTCAGAAGAACCCCGTAAAGATAGTTGGCATCTGGATCATAAGTATTGAACTTTATCACTTCAAGTAGTTTCTTTTCGGCTTCATCAAATTTCAGCTTTCTTATATCGATATCAGCAAGGCCGGTAAGGGCAGGTAAATACCAACGGTCCTTTTCAAGACAACGTTTAAAATATCTTTCTGCATCTTCATACAGCCTCTGTTTGGCTTTTTCAATTCCAATAGTATAAAGACCGAATACAGATTCCCAGTCAAAATCCTTCTGAATTTCAAGAGGGCGGTCCAGATGATTTGCCTTCTTATCAGATTTATATACCAGTTCTCCATTAGCAAGTCTGATGGTAAAATCATCTGATTGAACGCTGACATTTTTTTCAAATTTTTCTTCCGGTTCCAGTTCAAGTCCGAATTCCTGAATTACCATACCTGATAAATCGAGAATCTGTAATTTATCTTTTACAAAAGACAATGCCTGAAATTCAATAATATAATCATTAGCTTCCTTCCGGATATTGAATATTCCTTCTCTTGAAATTGCTTTAACTCCATTTATATTGCTTAACGGAAACCATAATTCCGAAAATTTTTCAACATTTCCAGGCTCAAAGAACTGATGTTTAAATGGACTCATTGTGCTTTCATCTCCTTCCTGATTGAATAAAAGTCCTGTCTGCATTTCAATATATTGCGTGTTACCTTTTTCAGGATCGGTAAGCAAGTCAACCCATATAGCCCCGTCGCGGGCAAGTGACCATATCCATATTTTCTTGCCTGGTTTTACAGGTTGTCTCGTCCAATGACCAAATCCTGACTGTGTATCATGAAAGTAACCTGCAAACCAGTCGGCATACTCGCCAAGCACATGATAACTGTGAGATGAACCAAAATCGTTATTCTTATATAATGATACATCTCTTCCCCCTTCTTTTACAGGCCAGTCGGCTGCTTTCCCTCCATGTCCGATCTCAGCCTTTCCCGGAAAATAGAATTGAAGATCATTTTTCCCGTCTGCTGCAGCTGTCTGCCAGTGATACAGCGATGTTTTCATATCTGTGGGATTA
>CAZPMM010000368.1:0-2847 GCA_964587405.1 uncultured Rikenellaceae bacterium | reverse complement strand
AGCGGCACTTTGGATTAGCGGAGCCTCTCCGGATGATATGTTGTGGTTTGCATCAAAACCCGGTATGAAACCTGAAGAGACAGGTCAATTAATGATGGTCAGCAGCACTGATGACGGTTTGACCTGGTCAGATCCGGTAAATATAACAAGTCAGATTAAGAACCCTTCCTGGCAACTTCTTCTTCAGGGACCGGGGCGTGGTATTACAATGACAGACGGTACCCTTGTTTTTCCTGCTCAGTTCAAGTCTGATCTGGGAAAATATGCTATAGATGGTGGCCGTTATACATGTCATTCAACAATAATATACAGTAAAGACAATGGTAAAACATGGAAAATTGGAACCGGAGCCAAACCTAATACAACAGAAGCACAAGTAGTTGAACTGAACGATGGAAGTCTGATGCTAAATATGCGCGATGATCTGAATCGCAAAGACAAAAGTTATTCGAATGGAAGAGCTGTTTCTGTAACTTCAGACTTTGGAACTACGTGGAAAAAGCATCCTTCTTCCAATTCATTATTACCCGAACCAAACTGTATGGCAAGTCTTATTTCTGCTGATGTATTTATTTCAGGAGAAAAAAAGAAGGTACTGTTTTTTTCAAATCCTGATAGCAGGTCATCAAGAACAAACATGACCATAAAAGCCAGTCTTGATGAGGGAATGAGCTGGCCCGAGAAATATAAGTTAGAACTTTATGAACCTGAGGGATTTGGTTATTCGTGTCTTACTATGGTTGATGAAAAAACAATCGGGATACTGTATGAAGCCACGAAGGAATTATTTTTTCAAAAGATACCTGTAAGTGAAATAATTAAAGATATGGAATGATTTTCATGCTTTGCGGGTAGAAACTTCCTTTGACTTCCAAAGTCCCAAACTAAGAAAATAAAGAAAACCAGATTACTGGATTTCATAACTTCAGTATAAGGTTAATGCAATTGTTTATTTACTCTTCTGAATAAATAAATATATTTGTCCCCGGGGTGATCCGAACACATAATACGGAACATTGAGCCCTGAATGCTGAGCAAAACAATTATTAAACTTTTTTCAATTTATAATCATGATCAAATTTAAAAAATTCGAAGGCCTAATAGCTGCGCCTTTCACTCCAATGGATAAAAATGGAAATCTCAATGCCGGACTGATCCCTGAATATTATGATTTTCTTGCCGGTAATGGTGTAATCGGAGCATTTATAAATGGATCAACAGGGGAGGGACCTTCTCTTACACAGAAAGAACGTCAGATTCAGGCAGAAAAATGGGCTGCATGCATGAAAACTGACGGAAGGATCAGGGTAATTAATTTGGTTGGGGGAACATCCTATAAAGAGTGCATAGAAACAGCCATATTCTCTTATGAAGCAGGATTATCGGCCATTGCATTGGTGGCTCCTTATTATTTTAAACCATCAGATACTGAAACTCTTGCTGAATTTGTTGCCATGGTGGGTGAATCGGTTCCACAATTACCGGTATACTTTTATAACATACCGGTTCTTACGGGTGTCAGAATGCCTATGATAGGATTTCTGAAAAAAATAACAAAGATGATTCCCAATTTTGCCGGATTGAAATATACTGATGAAAACCTGATGGATTTTATGTCGTGTATTAATTTTGAGGAAGGTGCTTATGATATGCTTTACGGAAGAGATGAATGCATGCTTGCGGTACTTGCCCTTGGATGTAAAGGATTTGTGGGAAGTACATATAATTATGCAGCACCTCTTTACCATGCTCTAATAAAAGCATTTAATGAAGGTGATCTGAAAGAGGCAGGAAAATTACAACAGAAGTCAATTGATATGATCGAACTTCTTGACAAATATGGTGGTATGGCAACTGGAAAAGGATATATGAAACTTGCAGGACTGGATTGTGGCAATTTCAGATCACCTGTTCCTAATATGTCGGAAACCCAGTTTAAATCATTTAAACAGGATGTCAGGGCTCTTGAGATTGATCATCTTTTTGCAAAAAAATAATCCCCGAATTAACTGATTTATATTGAAAGATTTTTCCACACTGGCGCTGCAGTACAAAAACGAATTGCTGAATAATGTTATTCCCTTCTGGGAAAAGAATTCTGTTGATAAGGTGAACGGAGGCTTTTTTACCTGTCTCGACAGAACAGGAAAGGTATTTGACAGCGATAAGTTCGTCTGGCTTCAGGGAAGGCAGGTATGGATGTTCTCTTCTCTTTACAATAATGTGGAAAAGAATGATAACTGGCTTCAGATAGCCAGGCACGGAGCAGAATTTCTGGAAAAATATGGTCGAGATACTGATGGTAACTGGTATTTCTCCCTTACCAGTGAAGGAAAACCCCTGATTGTGCCATACAATATATTTTCGGATTGCTTTGCAACAATGGCTTTCGGACAACATGCAAAAGCGAGCGGAAATGATTATTATTCTCAGATTGCTGTCAATACTTTCAAAAATATCCTGGCCAGGGAAAATAACCCCAAGGGCAGATACAATAAGACCGTCAGCGGGACACGACCTCTGAAAAGCTTTTCATTGCCAATGATACTGTGTAACTTATCACTGGAGATTGAACATCTTCTGGATAAAAGTTTTGTTAATGAGACAATTGAAAGATGTATTCATGAAGTGATGGAAGTGTTTTATGACAAGCAGTCGGGTCTGATCAGGGAAAATGTTAACATCGACGGATCATTTTCGGATTCCTTTGAAGGGCGTCTGCTTAATCCCGGACACGGAATTGAGGCAATGTGGTTCATAATGGATCTTGCAGTAAGAAATAAAAACCGGGAATTGATTGAAAAAGCAGTAAGGATAACTCTGGATATTTTAAATTACAGCTGGGAT
>CAZPMM010000367.1:0-2851 GCA_964587405.1 uncultured Rikenellaceae bacterium | reverse complement strand
GAAGAATAGGAGCTGATGTATGCCACCTTAACCTCCATAAGACCTTTGCCATACCTCATGGCGGAGGAGGTCCGGGAATGGGGCCAATACTGGTAAATGAAAAGCTTGCGGAATTCCTTCCTTCACATCCTGTTGTAAAAACAGGTGGTAGTCACGGAACAAAAGCAGTTGCTGCTGCACCATTCGGAAGTAGCCATGTGCTGACAATATCTCATGCATATATAATGATGATGGGCACTGATGGCCTTACTTTGGCTACAAAATATGCAATATTGAATGCCAATTATATTTCAGCTGCACTTAAAAGTGAGTTTAAAACTCTATACACAGGTTCAACAGGATTTGTTGCACATGAGTTTATACTTGATTGCAGGAACTTCAAATCTGAAACGGGAATTACCGAATCGGATATTGCAAAACGATTAATGGATTACGGATTCCATGCTCCGACTCTTTCATTTCCGGTACATGGAACACTGATGATTGAACCGACAGAATCAGAATCCCTGCAGGAACTTAATAAGTTCATTGATGCCATGAAATCCATTCGCAGTGAGATTGATGAGGTAAAGGAAGGAAAAGCTGACAGACAGGATAATGTCCTTCATAATGCACCTCATACAGTCAGTGTTGTCACTGCAAATGAATGGCATCACAAATATGACCGGCAAAAAGCAGCATTCCCTGCCGTTTGGATCGTTCAGAATAAGTTCTGGCCATCAGTCGGAAGGATCGATGACGGTTACGGAGACAGAAATCTTGTATGCACATGTGATCCTATCGATTCATACAGGAATGAACTTTTAAAACTATAATGCTCTATGCCTGTCTTATTTTAAATCCATTGAATAAAAGTTTTACATAGATTGTGCAGAGATACAAAGAGTTATATGAATTTAAACAGATTTATGGAGAGTTTTAAAAATAGAGTTGAAGGTTATTAATTTGTTTCTGTTAAAATATTTTACCAATTTTATTTCATCATTATATAATTTTGATTTTAACGGTATGATAGCTTGTCCCGCCTAAGCGGGAGAACCCACATATTGGGAAAATTATATTTATATGTGTTTGTGTTTGAATTCAATCATGTGAGTTTCATTATTAATTTTCGATTTTAATTTTTCAAAACAATGCGTAATTCATCATGGGATGATCTTATCAGACTTATTAACGGGGAAATGCTGAACTATCAGCCAAGCGGTTTTATTATTGATAGTCCCTGGCTTCCCGGCTGGTATGGTATTTCAGCTGTGGATTATTATTCTTCGGATGAATACTGGCTTAAATCGAATATCAAAGCTGCAGAGACTTTTCCGGATATTTGGTTCATGCCCGGATTCTGGTCTGAATATGGTATGTGCACCGAACCGTCGGCATTTGGTGCCAGGATGATTTTCTGGAATGATACCCTGGCTCATGCAGAGAAGGTGCTGAATAGTATTGATGAGGCTGACAAGCTTGTTCAGCCTAATGTCAAGACTGACGGACTTCTTCCTTTCATGATAAGTCGTCTCAGAAGAAATGAGAAAGCAATCAATCAGGCTGATCATCAGATAAGATTTGCCGTAACAAGAGGGCCGATGAATATTGCCAGTTTCCTCATGGGAACAACAGAATTTATGATGGCCCTTACTCTTGATCCTGATAATTCCCATAAGCTCCTTGAAAAGATTACCCGGTTTATAGAAGACTGGCTTGAATGGCAGAAAGAGTGTTTTCCGTCCATCGACGGAGTTCTAATACTCGATGATATTATTGGATTCATTGGTGAAGCTGAATTTAGCGAATTTGCTCTTCCTTATTTAAAAAGGATCTTTAACAATGCCGGGACAAAAGTCAGATTTCTGCATAATGATGCAGACGGACTGATAACAGCTGCCAATTTGAAAGAGATGAATGTTAATATGTATAATTTCTCCTTTAATCATTCAATGGAACAGATAAGAATGCTTGCCGGTCCGGAGATTGTTTTAGTAGGGAATATTCCGGCAAGAGATGTCCTTGCTGCCGGTGATGAAGCCGGGGTTGAAAAAGCGGTAAAAAAGGCATTTCTGGAAATCACTAACCATGAAAGGATCATATGGTCGGCAGGAGGAGGTATGCCGCCTAATGTGAGTAATGCCAACATAAATGCTTTTGTCAGGGCAGTAAAGGATAATTCATGAAAACAGATTAAACATTTTTAATAACTAAAACAATATAATATGAAAAAATTATTTCTGCCATTTTTATCCCTTTTGATCCTTGCTTCATGCGGATCGGGAGGCTCAAAACAGAACCAGGCAAAATCTGATACGAATATGGAAAACAAATATCTGGTAAACCTTATGACAGTCGATCCCGGCCATTTTCATGCAGGTCTTGTACAGAGAATCATGTATGATCAGGTAAATCCCGAAGTACATGTTTATGCTCCGGAAGGTCCTGATTATATTAAACATCTCGACAGAATCAGAGCATTCAATGTACGGGCAGACAATCCAACCACATGGAATGAAATAGTATATACGGGAACTGATTTTTATGAAAAAATGCTTGAAGACAGACCCGGAAATGTTGTTGTTCTTTCAGGGAATAATCTCAAGAAAGCGGAATATATAACCAGGGCGGTAAATGCAGGGCTTAATGTATATGCCGATAAGCCGATGATAATACTTCCTGAAGATTTTACGAAGCTTGAACAGGCTTTTAAGACAGCAGCGGAAAAAGGTGTACTGATATATGATATCATGACCGAGAGGTTTGAAGTTACCACAATATTGCAAAAACTTCTGTCAATGAAGGAAGATGTTTTCGGAAAGCTGATAACCGGTTCAGCCAAAGAACCTGCTGTATCAAAGATCAGTGT
>CAZPMM010000366.1:0-2856 GCA_964587405.1 uncultured Rikenellaceae bacterium | reverse complement strand
AGATACCAAGTCCTTCAGATTCAGCTGCCACACAAACAGTCTGGGCTACAAGCAATGCATCAATGGCAGCAGTGAAAAAAGACAGGAAATTATCATATCCGGGTTCAGCTTTATTCTGACGGCACCATAAGTTGAATCTGTTAAAATCGGCACAGAAAGTAAGCACAACAGGTGCTTCAGTTACCATGTTCTGACCAAAGTGCAGGGGTAACAATTCTCTTTTCTTTACGGGCTCTCTCGTAATTATTATACTGTAAACCTGCATATTGCCAGTAGTTGAAGCCCTGCATCCCTTTTCAAGCAGGTCATTCAGGAGATATTCATCAACATCTTTTCCGGAATATTTTCGTATTGTTTTCCTTTTAAGCAGAGTATCTGAAATTGATTTCATGTTATTTCTCTTTTTTGTATTATTACAAAGAAAAGAAATTCTGCCCAATGCTTACGCCAGTTTGAAAATGATTTTCTTATATTAGCATAATACAATTGATAATTAAGATTTACCAGGTATATACCGAAATAAACCATTGTACCCTTTGTGGTTAATGGATTCAGATGTTTAATCCTGCCTTACTGCAGGCAGGCATAAAGAGCATAAAGGTCATACTAAGAACATGAAGATTGTAAAATATCGAATTTATTACTATCAATGATCATCAGGAACGATTACATATTTCAATTAAACTTAAAAAATAATAAAGATGAGCAGACCAGTAACATTATTTACAGGCCAGTGGGCTGATCTTCCCCTGGAAAAGGTATGTCAGAAAGCAAAATCCTTCGGCTACGACGGATTGGAGCTGGCATGCTGGGGAGATCATTTTGAAGTCAACAAGGCAGATGATGCTTATTGTAAGGCAAAGCGAAAACTTCTGGACAAATACGAGCTTAAGCTTTTTGCAATCTCCAATCATCTGGTAGGACAGGCGGTAGCCGACAGGATTGATGAACGTCATAAGGGTATACTTCCCTCATATGTATGGGGCGATGGAAAGCCTCATGGGGTAAGAAAACGTGCTGCCGAGGAGATGATCAGAACAGCCGAAGCCGCTAAAAGGCTCGGTGTATCAATAGTTAACGGTTTCACCGGAAGTCCTGTATGGCACCTGGCATATTCATTTCCCCCAAATCCTCCAAAAATGATAGATGATGGTTTCAGGGAATTTGCCAGGCTATGGAAACCTATTCTGGATGCATATAAAAAACTTGATATCTTTTTTGCACTCGAAGTACATCCTACTGAGATCGCATTTGATATTGCTTCTGCAAAAAGAGCCCTGGCAGCTCTGAAAAATCATCCTTCTTTCGGATTCAACTATGATCCTTCACACTTTGGATATCAAGGAGTGGATTATATCGGATTTATTCACACTTTCAGTGACCGCATCTTCCATGTACACATGAAAGATGCAGGATGGTCTGATTCTCTGTGCGAGGCAGGCGTTTTCGGCGGACATACCGAATTCGGAACCAGAGGCCGTTTCTGGGATTTCAGGAGTCCGGGCCGTGGTAATATTAACTTCGAAGAAATAATTAGGGCTCTTAACAGGATCGGATACCAGGGGCCACTGTCAGTTGAATGGGAAGACAGCGGAATGGATCGTGAATTTGGTGCCAGGGAAGCCTGCGAATTCGTTAAATCGATTGATTTTCCTCCTTCAGAGATAGCTTTTGATTCTGCATTTGAGAAATAAATAATCAATTTTAAATTTATAAGATGAAACCCACATGATTGAACTCAAACTCAAACTCAAACACGTAATGAATATAATCTTCAATCATGTGCGGTTCCCCCGCTTGAGCGGGACAGGCATCAAACCTTTAAAATAAAAATTATATTATGATGAAAAAAATAAAAATGGGTATGATAGGCGGTGGTAAAGGAGCATTCATCGGAGATGCTCATCGCCGTGCTTCAAGAATTTGTAATGAATTTGAACTTGTCGGTGGTGTTTTCAGTTCCACCTATGAAAAGAGCAAAGAATTTGCTGCAAGGGAAGGCATAAGTCCGGACCGTTGTTATGAAAGCGTTGATGCAATGTTAAAGGCAGAACTGACAAAACCTGCAGACGAAAGGATTCAGGTCGTGTCGATTGTTACTCCTAATGCCCTGCATTATCCTCAGGCAAAATTATTCCTTAACAACGGATTCCATCTTGTCTGTGAAAAACCAATGACCATGACCGTCGAGGAAGCTCTCGACCTGGAACAGCTTGTAACAAAAACCGGTCTTACTTTTGCACTTGCACATACCTATACCGGATACCCGATGGTAAGACAAATGAGAGAAATGATAGCTAAAGGTGTTCTTGGAACGATCCAGCGTATTGATGCCCAGTATTACCAGGGATGGATTAATGCTATCATCCATGGTACAGACAGCAGGATAACAGGAGTCTGGAGGCTTGATCCAAAACATGCCGGTGTAAGTAGTTGTATGGGCGATATCGGAGTCCATGCTTTCAATCTTATTGAATATACGACAGGGCTCGAGGTAAAAGAGGTATTATCAGACCTGAATCCGGTGAAGGAAGATATCAAACTCGATCTGGATGGAACTGTTCTTCTTCGTTTCGGCAACAAGCTCAAGGGTGTCATCCGGGCAAGCCAGGTCTGCGGCGGACTTGAAAATGATATTGTAATTTCTGTTTACGGATCAAAAGCAAGCCTGAGGTGGAAACAGGAGAATCCGAACTATCTGTATATGTTCAGTGACACGGAACCGATAAAGGTATTCAAACCGGCACATGGTTATAATGAAAAAATGGCAGAGGAAAGCCAGACCATGCCGGCAGGACATCCGGAAGGAATCTATGAAGCTCTTGCCAATATTTATAAAGGGGCAGCCAAATCCAT
>CAZPMM010000365.1:0-2858 GCA_964587405.1 uncultured Rikenellaceae bacterium | reverse complement strand
AGTTCGGCAGCCAGATCCCTTCCATCTGCACGTTTACTGAAATGATCTTCGCCACCTCCCAGAAAAACGTCAACTGATCCGTTCAGAAAATGCAATGCAATTTCTTCATAGCTTCCCCTGCTTGAACAATGAGCCACAAAAGAAGCCGGCGTGGCATGTGTTATGGCGCTTGTACTTACTATACCTGTAGATAAACCTTTGCGATGAACAACTTCCGTGATCGATTCGACAACAGTATTATCGGGTTTAACGCCGATCATCCCGTTATTGGTTTTAACGCCACAGGAAATTGCTGTTCCTCCGGCTGCAGAATCAGTAATATAATTATCTGCCGACTGTGTGATGCTGAAACCGGAATAATGAGATCGCTGAAAATTCATTGGCATATTATTTACATGCATTCCTGCTGTAAGATGGGCTACTCCCATTCCATCACCAATAAAGAGTATTATATTCTTTGTTCGCTTTGAGAATGATTCTTTCTTTTCCGGTACCACCATTGAAAAGCTGGTCAGGAATACAAACAGGGAGACAAGAATTACATATTTACTATTAGTTTTCATCATAATATATTTTTATTTTTAATGGTATAATAGCCTGTCCCGCCTAAGCGGGAGAACCCACATGATTGAAAATTATATTTATTACGTGTTTGCGTTTGAATTCAATCATGTGGGTTTCATATAATTAAAGATTAAAATTCTATGGTTTTAAAACATACAATAATAACACCGGCATTTTATGATTATTTTCCGAACAATAATGATTTTTCATGTGATATTGCCTTTTCAACCCATTTTTCCGGAACTATTTTCCAGTTATTCAGTGCTACGGGAGCAAGAGTTTTTTCAGTTTCAACTTCTTTTAGTATGAAAAACCGCAGATCCTTGTCCGTTGAACAGATCAGTCTCCGGGGCAGATCATTCTTTTTTATTCCTGCACCACGGGTAAGATGTCCGCCTCCTCCGCTACCACGATATGAGTTTAAGGCAACATTGTAGTATTCCTGCCTGTTAAAAGGGCGTCCGTCACTTAATGATTTAATTATAACCATTTTACCCTCAGGTCTGCTTACATCAACAAGATAATCAAGACCTGCAGCAGAATCAAAATTATAGGATTGATTCCGCAACCAGGCTTTACCGTTTGTAAGTTGTGGTTTCCCGTCATCTCCCAGTCTGTACTTCAAAAGATAGTCATCAGGCCCTTTCATAGGATTGAGCCATTCAGAATAACTGTATTCAAGGTATTTAGTAATTTCATCTCCTTTCAGTCTCATGGTATAAAGCATATTCTCAAACCTGTAAAGCTTAAACATATCGCCAATGGTGAGAGGGCCTTGTTTTATTTCTTCATCAAATGAAAGAGGAGCTGCAAAGGAAATATCAGCACCGGTAAGCTTCAACTGAATGGAATGGATCATATCTACAAAAGGAGATGAACCAAAAAATGAATCACGCGAAGAAATATGAGAAAGAGAATTACCGATCACTTTACTTACATAGTCCTTTACTATTTCTTTTTGTTTCTCAAATTTTAGTGTAAACTCATTATCAGCACGATAATCAGCTGTTTCAACGACAGCACCTGATATTTTTCTGATATTAACTTTTTTATTTCCCCTGACCGATAACAAAATTTTTGCACAGGCAATATTTTCTGCCCTGCTTCCTCCATTCAATATTAACAGAGTATCCCCTGCCCTATTAACAAAATTCTCATTTATTGCATGATGATCATGTCCAGTGAAAATTATATCAAATCCGGGGACATTATAAGCTACTGCAGCAGAGCCATTTTCTTCAGAAGGTCCGTAGCCGGTATTTTCCCTGTTCCATCCCGAATGGAAAAGTCCGACAATAAGATCCGGATCTTCTTTTATGATCTGAGGCATCCATAGTTCTGCCGTCTGCACCATGTCCCTAAATTCAATACCTGAATAAAGTTCTTCTGGTAACCAGTTATGGACTGATGGTGTTATCAATCCAAAAACAGCCACTTTTATTCCGTTCTTTTCAAGTATGACATAAGGTTTGAAATATGGTTTCCCTGTCCCGATTTCAACAGCATTTGCAGCCAGTACAGGGAATTCATATGCGGAAATAAGATGATCATACACTGAATGTCCTGCTTCAATATCATGATTCCCCACTGTAACAGCGTCGTATTCAAGATAATTAAACACCTCTGACATTAAATGGGGAGAAACAGTATCTATATAGTTGTAATAATAAACTGCCGGCTGCCCCTGAATATTATCACCATTATCCAGCAGGAAAACAACATCATTTTCTCTTCTTTCCTGTTTGATATATGAAGACACATGAGCTAGGGAAACATCAAGTGGTTTCATATTAATATAATCATACGGAAAAATAACACCGTGTAAATCTGTAGTTTCAATTATTAATACAGTAATTGTATCTTTTTCTTTACAGACCGAAAAGAGAAAAAACGAAAAAAAGACAATTGCCGTTATCTTTTGATATGTTTTCATATACATAAACAATATCCCTAATCAGACCATAAACTTAGAAAAAATATTTATCTCAGTACACATCCTGAAGGAAATATCAGACTCCTTCATTCATTAAAACAATATATTTGTAAATATTTATCAATTATGGTGCTTTCAGGTCTAGAACAAATAAGGGAAAAGTTACCTTGCGGGCTGAAGGGGAAAAAACTTGGTGTCTTATGCCACGCGGCCAGTATTACCAGTGATTTTGTTCACATAAGCAGGTTTATTCATGCTAATAGTGAATGTCATCTGTCTGCCGTATTTGGTCCTCAGCATGGTCTTCACGGACAAACGCAGGATAATATGATTGAATGGGAAGGTTCAGAAGATCCGGTTC
>CAZPMM010000364.1:0-2877 GCA_964587405.1 uncultured Rikenellaceae bacterium | reverse complement strand
ATCATTAAAAAATCCATTCCACCGTGTCCACCTACCTGCTTGGCCATCTCACCAATGCGCTTTAAGATTTCAGGCATATATTGTTCCGTCACCTTTGCTGTTTGATCATCGTCAAGCCACTGGTGTCCGATGGATATTCGTCCCGGTTCGGGATATTTGAGAACTGCGGCTTTGGTTCCGCTGAGCATGTGGATGCGGGTATATACCCTGGGACTTGTGGTGTCATGCTGCAGCATGATGGTCCTTCCTTTCTCTGTTCGGATGATGGAAGTGTTAATGTTACCCCGGTAGGAATTAGTATCGAACGGACGGTAAAACGCATCTTCCCGTGCCAGTTCGGATACTTTTTTCCCCAGAATGAAATCATCGGAAGACATGGATACCATATAATTGAGTTTATCACCTCTATTTATGTCCATAGCCTGACAGACTGGACCCAGGCCGTGTGTGGGGTACAGGTTGCCGTTGTGGTGCTGGCTCTCTGCCAGACGCCACATATTGTTATCACGTGTTTTGGCGTAAATGGTTTGGTGGTGGATGTAGGCAGCATCTGCATGGATTAAATCACCGAAAAAGCCTTGTCGTGCCATGTTGATAGTCAACAGCTCAAAAAAATCGTAACAACAGTTTTCCATCATATAGCAATGCCGGCGGGTTTTTTCCGATGTGTCCACTACCTCCCATGCCTCTTCCATGGTTGCGATGGCAGGCACTTCCACAGCCACATGTTTCCCGCACTTCATGGCATAGATGGATATTGCTGCATGAAGTGGCCCCCTGGGAACAGCAATGCTTACAAGGTCGATCTCAACATCTTCGCAGAGGTCTTTCCATGCATCCGCTCCCCCCGAATAGACTTTTGCCGGCGGCAATTTCCGTTTGGAAAGCAGTTGTTGTACTTCATCAATACGGAAAGCGGCAAGATCACAAATTGCCTTGATTTCAACTCCCTCAAGGTAAGTCATTTGATTGAGGTTGGAATACCCCCGGTTACCCACACCGACAAATCCTACACGCAACGTATCGATTTTGGGTGCACGATAATCGCTCATGTTAAATATTTGAGAGGGCTTTCTTTCGATTTTTTTCTTTTGAGGCTCTTTGGCTTCTTTTTCGCTAATGAATCCCAGTCCAACAGCTCCCGCTGCCATCTGTTTTAAAAAATAACGTCTGTCCTTTTTCATTTTTTTGAATAATACTTTGCTGACTTTAAAATACGAACCTTTTATAGGTAACTATTGCTTTGTTTTCGCTTTGAAAGAATGGTATCTTAAAAAATAAGAACCCACTGTGATAGCTCTTTTTCTAAACCCATTATTCATTAACAATATCCAGCGCATCAGGCTACTATTTGAAAAACTAGAATAAAGTTAATATATAATTTGAGCTTACCAGTGATAATGTTTCCTAAATTTGCTTTCAATAAAAAGCGCCAGTATGTTAATAAACGATGAAACTATTTGTGCACCTGCAACTTCGGGAGGAGGAGCAATAGTTGTAATAAGGATTAGTGGTCCGGAATGTATGGAAATTTGTGAACGGATTTTTATTCCTGCTGACAAAAATATAAAACTGAGTCAACAGAAAGGATACACTATTGTTTATGGTGAGATCCGGTCGGAAGAGGAAGTGATTGATGAAGTACTGATAAGTGTTTTTCGTGCTCCATATTCATATACGGGTGAAGATTCTGCCGAGATATCCTGTCATGCATCCCCTTATATTCAGCAGAAAATTATAGAATTGCTTATCAGTCATGGTGCCGTTACAGCAAAGCCTGGAGAATTCACGCAGCGGGCTTTTTTAAACGGAAAAATGGATCTTTCGCAGGCTGAGGCTGTTGCCGATCTTGTGGCTTCTGAATCCCGAATGGCGCACAGAATTGCGATAAACCAGATGAAGGGCTCATTTTCAGATGAAATAAGTATGCTGAGGGCAGACCTTCTCCATTTCGCATCTCTTATTGAACTTGAACTGGATTTCGGAGAAGAAGATGTAGAATTTGCCGACAGAAAGAAACTTCTTGATATTGTTAATAAGGTTCTTAGTGTTGCTCAGTATCTGTCATCGTCTTTTAGTCTTGGAAATGCCATAAAAAATGGTATTCCGGTTGTTATTGCTGGGAATCCAAATACCGGAAAGTCCACTTTACTGAACAGACTTATAAAGGAAGATAAAGCTATTGTTTCGGAGATTCCAGGAACAACAAGGGATGCAATTGAAGATACGGTTGTTATTGATGGTATCCGGTTCAGGTTTACTGATACTGCCGGTTTGAGGGATACTTCCAATATAATTGAGAATCTGGGTATAAAAAAAACATACGAAAAGATAGTTGGAGCTTTTATCATTCTACTGGTTGCTGATATAAATGAAGGAATTTTACCACTTGTTTCATTAATTGAAAAAATCAGAGGATATCTTACTAAAGATAAAAGACTTATAATTCTTGTAAATAAAACAGATAATGATTTGCATGATAACCGTAAATTAATCCGGCAAAACCTTGAAATAAATTCAGATGAAAACCTGTTATTTATTTCGGCAAAAACAGGAGAAGGCATTGATGAATTAAAACTGCTTCTTGGCCGTATGGCAGAGACAGGCAGACTGAATTCTGACGATGAAATCATTACAAATGTTAGACATTATGAAGCTCTAATCCGGGTTACTGAAAGCCTTAATCGTGTCAGGTCAGGTCTTGAGAATGAATTACAGGAAGATCTTATTGCCATTGATATACGGCATGCAATCCATTATCTTGGCGAGATTACCGGGGAAATAACTACAGATGAGATACTTCAGAATATATTCAGTAAATTTTGTATCGGAAAATAAACTGTAAACTAAATCTTTAATACCTTAAACCGGCTGAAG
>CAZPMM010000363.1:0-2923 GCA_964587405.1 uncultured Rikenellaceae bacterium | reverse complement strand
GGTTGGATACAATTTATACGCTTATCCGGAAACATCACCTGAAAGACCTGGGTGAGCTGATCACGAAACGGGAAGAGATAAGACGAATGGTTCAATCTATTGAGACAGGTGATGAGAGAATGAATGAACTGGAATCGATTCTCAGATCGGAAGAAAAAGAATTGACAGAACTGGCTTTGCTTATATCGGGAAAGAGGAAAAAAATACAATCGGATGCAGAAAAGAATATCAGCGGATTGCTCAGGCAGCTCGGTATGCCGAATGCAAGGTTCAGGATATTTTTCACCCCTGTAAAAGATTTTTGCGATTCGGGCAGAGATCATGTTGATTTTCTTTTCTCTGCAAACAAACAGATAGAACCTGAAAACCTGGTAAAAACTGCTTCAGGAGGTGAATTGTCAAGAGTTATGCTAAGCCTGAAATCACTTCTTACAAGAAATACAAAATTACCGACGATCATTTTTGATGAGATCGATTCGGGCGTTTCTGGTGAGGTTGCAGATAAGGTGGGACAGATACTCGACAGTATGGGAAAGTACATGCAGGTAATCAATATTACACACCTTCCGCAGGTTGCATCACGGGGCTCAAGACATTATCATGTTTATAAAGATGATACTGCTGACTCTACAATTACCAGGGTTAAATTGTTATCAGGCAATGAAAGAATAATGGAAGTAGCAAGGTTGCTCAGCGGAAGTGAAGTTACGGCAACGGCTATGAAAAATGCGAGAGAACTTCTCGATGCGGCAGGAAATAAGGATTTATAAATGTTTAAATTATAATACAATACTAAGTACAAATTCAACCGGGAAGGGAGATTCTCAGAACAGGTAATTCAAACCGATCGAAAAACCGATATTTCCATCTTGTTTATTGAATGCCTTGCCTATGTCAATAGCTATAACAAAGTTCTGATTCATAACCGGCATGATGCTGATTCCTGCACACTGATGTGGTTTTTCTTCGCCTATATTGAAATAATCCGAATAATTCTCTTCCGGATAGAGATTGTTAAATGTACTTTGAAGATTTGAAGGCAGATCTATCCTTTTTGTCACTTTTCCGATATCATAAAAGGCATTAAGTCCGAGATAGCAATCCTGTTTGAATAGTTTGAAATAGATTGGTTTCCAGCGTAATTCAAGGTTGCCGTAAACAAATCCATCTCCGAAGACCCGGTTTTTAAGCACTCCTCTCAGGGTGCTTGATCCTCCAAGACCTTCATTGGTAGCACCTGTAAGCATTGAAGTTATAACCTGTGACTGATAAAAGAATGGCACTTCTCCTGATAAAGTACTCTGATATCCAAGTCTGTAAACCACGGAAAGATCGTTTTGTATCAATGTAAAATATTGACGGTGTGTTATATAAAATCTTGAAAATGCCCAGTCGTTGCCAAGAAATTTAGGAGATATCTCAACACCGAGCTCTGTCCATAGTCCTTTCATAGGATTAGGGCGGTTGTCGCGGCTATCCCAGGAAATTCCTGCCTTAACAGTATTTACCCATCCGCCATCTGCTTCATTTTCAGAAATAAGTCCCAGAGCCTTATAACGTTCATATAATCCCGGTTCTTCAGTTACTGATGGAAGCTTGTCATCTTTTCCCTTGTTAAGCTTGTCAATATCCACCGAACTGTTAATGAAATCCTGAAAAGCAAATCCGGCATTCCATTTGAGATTTTCTCCTGACAGCTTTCCCTCAAAATCATTCTTGAATCTGAACTGGTTTCTTCTAAAACGGTAAAACATCATCGTTCTGTAATCGGCCGATTCATCATCCATCCAGGCTTTATTGAAAATGCTTTCATAACCGTTAAATCCGTAAAAATGATATGCCTGGTCAGGAAGATAACTTAGATCGCTTGTCATATGAACGCCCGGAATCAGATGGAAAGATTCATACATAAACCTGTATATACCGCTTCCTTTGGTAAATCTGGAGATCTCTGTATAGGTATGATCCAGAAATTCCGGAAAAACACTGGGATCGCCGTAATTAAAAAACTCCACAAGAGCTCCGTATTGGAATCCCAGATTGGAATCATAGGTAATGGCAGGTAAAGCACCTCCGAATTTCCACCCGGTCTTGGCTTCCTTTTCCTGTGCAGACAGAGAAAGAACTAAGAATGAAATCAGCAGAACAAGAACAATTTTCTTCATGGATCATGGTTTTAGTACTCGTTGCTAAAGATAAATAAAACTGGAAATAAAAGTCTTTTTTATAATATTTGCAACTAATATTTAATAATGTGTTACGTGTTTCACATTTCTTGTTTTTGTTGATTAATATCCGAAACCCCGGCATTCGGTACGCAGTACCCAGTACCCAGTACCCAGTACCCAGTACCCAGTACATAGAACAGTTAAAGACTCACAACGAATGATGAACTTAAAATGCTGCCAGAGGATGTAAGTAATTCCGTTACAACTAATTCAGTATATATGATGGGAATATCCGGAACACATGGTTTAAATAGGCAAAGAGACTAATGAGCATGTATACAAAAATATATCGTCATGCGGGTTTTTACTGTACGAATAAGGGAGCAATCTTATACTGAAGGGTAAAATAGTTACACCCCATTAAGTTATTTTGGTAACGGGAAACAAAAATTTAAAAGAGAAATACTGTTATATGAGTAAACAGATCATCGAATGTGTCCCCAATTTCAGCGAGGGACGTGATATGGAAGCAATCAGGCAGATCACTGTTGAAATTGAATCCGTTGAGGGAGTGAAGCTTCTGAATGTTGAATCAGGCAGAGATACCAACCGTACTGTTATGACATTTGTCGGAGAACCCGATTTTGTTGCGGAGGCAGCTTTCAGAGCCGTCAAAAAAGCATCTGAAGTAATAGATATGTCGAAACATAAAGGAGAACATCCCCGGATGGGAGCAACAGATGTATGCCCTTTTA
>CAZPMM010000362.1:0-2926 GCA_964587405.1 uncultured Rikenellaceae bacterium | reverse complement strand
AAATATAAAACTAATTTTTTTGTGAGTTATTATCTGTTGTTCATAAAATGATTAATCTGCCGCTCCCTGTAGCCACTTCTCCTTTATCTGTCCTGACTGATACCGAATAGATGTACATACCCTTCCCGACCCTCTCACCGTTATCGGTATTGCCATCCCAGCTTATTGGAGATAAACGGTAACCGGTCGAAAATGTTTCTTCTTTGATCTTTTTTACTATTCTTCCGCTCATGTCGATTATGCTTACAGTGATCTCCAGTTTACTGTCAGGACGGTTATGATCTGCACTGAACCGTGTATCGCTTATTACCGGATTGGGATAGTTAATAACATCCTTAAGAATGAATTTTCCTTCCGGTTCAACAATGAACTGAATCGATTCCTGGGATGAATTGTTAAAATTATCCCAGGCTTTAAGTGTAAGAATGTGATTACCCTCCTGTAAACCCGAAAGATCATAAATAACTTTTCCTCTTTTATAATTGTTAAAATCGGTTTCAAAATAATTGTTCAGTATAATTGTTGTTCTGGGATCATTGTCGAAATATGCAATGATATCGTGTCCTATACCGGCTCCGGTCGTGTTTATTCCGCCCGGATCTTCAATTATTGCCAGGAGACGCGGATCAGAAGAGGTAATTCCACCGTTTCTGAAAAGAGTATCGTTAAGATACAACTTTATAAGAGGCCCTTCGTTGTCATTTCCATTGATGTTTGCAAATCCTCCTACAATGATACCGGAATAATATCCATTCATATCCTGATTATCGTTCATGGCATAATAACTGATCTTTCCGGGTCCGTATGAATAGTTAATATCGCGGGGAACTATGAAGGTAAAACTGAAATTTCCATTTACGACATTTGTTTTTCCACTGAAAAGAATATTATTCCTTATTTCAAAGCTCATCGGAACTCCGCCATCATTTGCCAGCGTCTTAACAGTGGTACTTTTATCATAAACGACCGGAGATACTAATCCGTTGAAGTTGTTCATTAAAGCCCCGTTGCAATTCTCAATATGTCCCGAGATAGTTATTTTTGACAGTGCCTTCAGGGTATCAGTGCTGCCGGTTACAGTTACATTATTGATCGAATCGGTGACAACTTTTCCATGCCATGGATATGCAGGGATAATTGCCGGATCGCCAAGAAGTGAAAAATTTCTTTTATTGGAACTATTTCCTGAATTGTTCTTTGCAATTCTTATGATATCTCCTAGAGCCAGAGGACCGCCTGATTCATTCTTGTCAAACAGGGCATCGTAAATATTACGGTTCAGATAATAATTGGGTGCGGAATAGACAACACGTGTTGTTGACATAAGCGCAATTCCACCTCCATCCGGGTTTAAAAGTACCATTTCACCTGCTGATGTTCTTGGCGTAAATACTTTTGTTGCCGGATTCATATCAGCATCGTCGAATCTGCTGAATTCACATGTTGCAGTGATGAAAAGAGGAAGTCTGCTGCCGTTTTTCCATGAATTTATATCTTCAGTCTTTATAACCATTTCTTTTGCAAGCCCGTTCTCATTCCCGTGACCAATATAATTGAAAACCAGACATCCCGAATTTATACGGTTATTGATAGCTATTGTTACGGTAGGATAGGTCTGTCCACTGGCAGATGTTTCCTGTCTGAATGCATCAAGATAGATCTTTTCTGTATTATATTCAGGGACACTATCCTGAAGCATCAGGGCAAGCCCTTCTGCATCTGCCATATGTGCATTCCCGTCTTCATCGTCGGCAACAATGCAAATCATGTTTTTCCATTCGCCGTTATTTGACGGATTCAGGTAATTGATTATTTTGTTGACCACGATACGTGCCTGCGATGTGTCTGATACAGGAATACGTCCAATACCAATATCTTCTGTCCCTTCAGCTTCACCTTCTCCGTCTTCAAGAAGCCCGTAGAAATCATCCGATGTGAAAGATGAAACAATGATATTTGAGTTCTGTGACTGGTAGGTTGGTATAAAATTCGGATTATTGGGAGGTTGGGTTTTATTTTCATAAGAACCATCTCCGAAAAGGAGCAGGTATTTCAGGGGAATAGATGTGTCTTTCTGTCTTATATACTTCATTCTCAGAAAGTTTCTTATAGCTGCTATATCGGGAATCCCGCCCGAGAATTCATTATAGATCTGAGCGGGTGTAACTACCAGTGAAATGAGTCCGTTGTTATTGAAGTGAAAATCAGCCAATTGCTGTGCATAGTTTTTGAATAGCGGATGTGTAACTATAACCATTTCTGCAGATTCCGATGCATGAAGATCCTGGTTGGCAACTAATCCCGGGATGAACGAAGACTGAATGAAATTTGTTTCGTTGAAAATGACAAATTTCCTCAGAGAATCAGAGTTTGCTCTGAATAAGATATTCTCTCCGTTTCTGGACCATAATATATTCCTGGGATTGGCGGGATCTGTAATATCCCAGACCAATGGATTCTTGTCAGGACTCTTTATCGAGTATTCTGTAAGCTTTCCCTGCCTGGGGACTCTTGAATCAAAAACAAAAATAGTATTACCTGTGAAAATATTCTGTTTTCTTGCATGAAGTGATACAAAGTCAAGCCATCCTTTTGCACCCGGATCCTTTTCATTCCTGAATCCGATTTTAAAAACCGGAGTGGATGAAGATGGAATAATAATTCCCGATGAATCGGTTATTTCTGCATAGGTGCCGGTATAATTATACATATTAACATCCTGAACAAGAATTGTTTTTAGAAGCACATCACCTTCCATAAAACTGAACTCAGATACCGACGGAGCTCTGGCTAGTGCTCTTATTCTGTATTTTATTGCTTCTCCTTCTGCCAGGCCGGTAAACTCAGGTTTGATCTCAATCATTGAAACCGGGGAAACAGGCTGGTACCATTCTCTTCCTGACCTTATGAGGTTGATTTCCTCCTG
>CAZPMM010000361.1:0-2933 GCA_964587405.1 uncultured Rikenellaceae bacterium | reverse complement strand
TAAGAAATTAATAATTCGATTTTATCAGAATCTTTCTATAGACGAAAAAAAGAAGTCACTTTCCCTGCAGGCGTCTTCAATGGTGTCGGATCCGTGAACAGCGTTCATATGTTCTGAGACTGCAAACAGCTTTCTGATTGTTCCTGGTTCGGCTGTCTCAGGATTGGTACTTCCGATAAGCTTCCTGAACTCTTCAACAGCATTTTCGCGCCTGAGTATCATAACAACAACAGGCCCGGATGTCATAAATTCCACCAGATACTCAAAGGATGGCTTTTCCATATGTGTTTCATAAAATACCTCAGCCTGAGGGACAGTAAGATTTATCATTTTCATCGCTGATATCTCAAATCCGGCTTTATTTATCATTGCAAGTATTGGACCTGTCTTGCCGGTTCTCACTGCATTTGGTTTTATGATCGCAAAAGTGAAATCGCTCTCCATAGATACATGTTTTGTTATTGAACATCCGGAACTTCGCAAAAGGAATTATGCTTATCTTTACGCACTTGTAATATGCGCAGCAAAGATGCCGGATTTATCCAAATATACAAAACGATTATCTGAACATTTTATCAACTCAGCAAACATACTGTTAATCAGTCATATTAATCCTGATGGCGATGCAATAGGCTCACAACTGGCACTATATTATTATCTTAAGTCAGTTAAGAAAAATGTTGAAATGATAACTCCGAATAATCTCCAGGAGTTTCTCAAATGGATGGATGGCTCAGAAAAGATCAGAATATATATACGTCAGAAAGAAAGTTGCAGACGGATCATTGAAAAAGCCGATCTGATCGTTATGGTTGATTTTAATCAGCCTGACAGGCTAGGTGAAATGGAAAAAATTGTAAGTACTTCGAAAGCAGTGAAAATTATCATTGATCATCATCTGAATCCTAAGGAATTTGCTGATATTTCAATATCAGATCCTTCGTTTTCTTCTACTGCTGAACTGGTTCATGAGGTGATAACGCTTGTTGAAGGAAAACCTTTTTTCACTAAACAATACTCGGAAGCATTGTATGTCGGGATCGTAACCGATACAGGAAACTTTGAACATGGGAGTTATACAAGTAACACTTTCAGGTTAGTTGCCAGACTTCTTGAGAATGGTATCGAAAAAGACAGAATATTGAACCTGTTGTACAGTAATTTTTCTGAAACAAGGCTCAGACTACAGGGTTTCGCACTGAATGAAAGGATGGAGGTTCTTCCTGAATACCAGACTGCATATATCTGGCTTAAAAAGGATGATCTTGATGCTTATAATTATATAAAAGGCGATACTGAGGGTTTTGTTAACCTTCCTTTATCAATAAAAGGGATAATCTTTACAGCTTTTTTTGTTGAAAAGGACGGATTTGTAAAATTATCATTCAGGTCGAAGGGTAATTTCCCTTCAAATGAATTTGCATCCCAGTTCTTTTCGGGAGGTGGTCATATGAATGCTTCAGGTGGAGAATACAAAGATACGATGGAAAATTCTATCTCATATTTTTTGAAGGTTCTGAAAGAGAATTTCAAACGTTTTAACGGCAATGAAAACTAAAGCCCGGATAATTACGTTATTCCTTTTAGTTCTCCTTTCCTGTCGGCAAGTCCCGGAACGGGCTGCTGACAAATCTGGTCCGGGTAAAAGGGAAATGGCTGATCTTAACAGATATTTTATTCAGAAAGACAAGGAAAGAATTGAAAGCTATATAGAGAGAAGAGACCTTAAAATGAATGTAAGCCCTTCAGGCTTATGGTATGGTATAATATCAGGAGGTGAGGGTGAATTGTTGTCAGATAATTACCGGATTATAATGGAATATAAATGTTCTCTTCTTGACGGAACAGTCTGTTATTCTTCTGATGAGGACGGAACTGAAGAGATCATTATTGGTAGAAGTGATATACCTGCCGGGCTGACACAAGGATTAAAAATGCTTCGATATGGCGGAGAAGCAATACTGATAATTCCACCCTACCTCGCTTTCGGACTGAAAGGTGATGGTAAAAGAATACCTGCAAGGTCAGTCATAGTTTATGAGATAAAAATATTAAAAGAAAATAACAGTAACTGATAAATACAATTGAAAATAAAGAATATAAATGATAATAAAGATCATGATATAATAATTAAAGAAGAATGATAGAAATGAAGAAAGTATTTGGATTTATAATGTTAGCAGGTTTGATGTTTCTTACTTCATGTGACCTGACAAAAAAGTATGAACAAAAAGAGAAAGAATCGATCATGAATTATCTTAATAATCATCCCGAACTTACTTTTACTCTCAGGGAGAGTGGGTTGTATTATATGGATGTTATTATAGGGGATGGCGAGAAACCTTTGGCTGGTGATACTGTTTTTGTTCATTATGAAGGTTTTTATCTGGATAATTATAAGTTTACTTCAAATATGGATGATGATCCGTATGTTTTTCCTGCCGGAAAAGGCTATGCGATCCCTGGCTTTGATGAAGGTATATTACTTATAAAAGAGGGAGGTTCAGCTAAAATGCTCATCCCTTCGTATTTGGGATATGGCAATTCCGGTTATATGATACCGGCATATACTCCGCTGTTGTTCAATGTCAGGCTTGATAGTATAGTTCCGGGTATCAGAAATAATTAATTGTATTGTATGATGAAAACGGCAGGTCTTTTATCCAGATCAGGCTTGTCGTTTTTCCAATCTGATATTTTCATCGTTCTGATAAATTCTGTCGGCAATGTCAGATCTGCCGCTATGCATAAATGAGTTTCATTTTTGCAGATACTCAGAACTGACTCCAGTATTTTCTGATTCCGGTATGGCGTTTCCATGAAGATCTGAGCATAACCTTTCCGGGAATTCTTTTCGAGTTCTCTTATCTTTGCTTCTCTCTCTGACGTTTTAACGGGCAGATATCCGTGAAATACGAATTTCTGACCATTCA
>CAZPMM010000360.1:0-2933 GCA_964587405.1 uncultured Rikenellaceae bacterium | reverse complement strand
TTTCATCCACGAGTTTTGTTGATACCGAAACATTTGTCCGGATTTGTGTAAGTATGGAATCCAGGTTCTGAATATTGTATGTAAGCAGTTTCTGCTTTTCAATTTCTTTTTTCATTGAACCTGAAATATGTTCAAGCAATCCGATATCAGGCTGATTCTTTGAGTAAAGAATAGGATTATTGATAGCATCGGGTGATATATACAGGACTCCAAAGTACCCGGCTTTCTCAAAAGTGGGTATTAGATTGTTAATGTTCACATTATCGAGATAAATGAATTTTTCATTTTTGGTATCGGGTATAATATTTTTGAATATCTGTGTACGGTCTTCAACCACAGCAACTTGTTTGAAATCCTTGTCTCCCGAAAACATAAGAAGTGGAACAATTACGATAAATCCTGCCATAAGAAGCGGAGCCAGAATTGTCATAATGATGAATGATTTTTTCCTGACCCGTGTGAGATATTCTCTTTTTATTATTAAAGCTGTTTTATTCATGGTCTTGCTTTTTGAGGATATATTAATTATCTGCATTACGTGATTCGACAACTCTGATAAATATCTCATTCATTGATGGAAGAGTTGGATTGAAAGAAATGATATTACCCTTATCCATCATGCTTTGCAGAATATCATTAGTGGTTATCCTGTCGGAAGTTTTAAATCTGAAGTCAGATTTACCGTTTTCGAATTCTCTGCTGATTATTTTCCAATTATTATTATCCTCAAGTTCCACATCCCCCCTGAATACAATATCATATTCATTTCCAGCCCATTGTGTGCGTATATCGCTTACACTTCCTTCCAGGATGGTTTTTGCTTTGTTAATGAGTGTTATATTATCACAGAGTTCTTCAACAGATCCCATATTGTGTGTTGAGAAAATAATAGTTGCCCCCCTTTCTCTCAGGAACAGTATTTCATTTTTGATTATGTTGGTATTTACGGGATCAAAACCGGTAAAAGGCTCATCGAATATTATTAGTTTTGGTTCGTGCAAAACAGTTATTACGAACTGTACTTTCTGCTGCATACCTTTTGAAAGTTCTTCGACCTTTTTACCCCACCAGTCAGTAATGTCCAGCTTTTTGAACCAGTATTTAAGCCTTCGCATTGCTTCATACTTTGAAAGGCCTTTTAGTTGTGCGAAATACAAGGCTTGTTCGCCGACTTTCATTTTTTTGTATAATCCTCTTTCCTCAGGCAGATACCCTATCATTCTTACGTCTTCATGAGAGAGTTTTTTACCGTTAAGTAGCAATTCTCCGGTATCAGGTGCGGATATCTGGTTTATTATTCTCAGGAGTGTCGTTTTTCCGGCACCATTTGGTCCCAATAATCCGAAAATGCATTTCTCGGGAACAGAAATGCTTACTTTATCAAGAGCTGTGAGATTACCAAATTGTTTAGTAATGTTTCTTACTTCGAATAATGCCATTGAAGAAATATTTAAAATTATCGGAGACGTAAATATATAAAACTCTGTGGATTTCTGTAAATACTCTGAGACTTCATCCGGGAAAACCGGGACAATTAATTTTTTTATTCAACAAAGAAATTATTCAGATATTTGCAATGATAACATGATTGGTAGTTATTGCTCGAAATACCCTCTCATTCTTTCGAAAAATCCTTTATCTGATTTATCGGGGTTGGGAATAAATGATCCTGATTCCTTAAGTTTTTCGATGATCTTATATTCTTCCCGGTTTATATTTTTTGGTATCCACACATTAACATTCACCAGGAGGTCGCCCCGGCCATATCCGTTTACTTCAGGAAGCCCTTTTCCCCTGAGTCGTAATATTTTACCGGGCTGGGTTGCGGGCTCAATTTTTATTTTGACATTATTATTGACTGTAGGTATTTCGACATGCGTTCCCAGGATCGCATCGGGAACACTAATGAATAGGTTATATATCAGGTCATTGCCTTCCCTTATCAGATCCGGATGTTCTTCTTCATCTATTACGACCAGAAGGTCGCCATTTATCCCTCCTCTTCTTGCTGCATTTCCTTTTCCGGACAACGTCATTTGCATGCCTCTTGCCACACCGGCAGGAATATTGATTTTGATTATATCTTCTTTTTGGATTATTCCTTCGCCATAACAGACACTACACTTCTTTGTGATCATTTTACCGTCTCCTCCACAGGATGGGCAAACGGAAGCTGTCTGCATCTGTCCGAGCAGGGTATTTGTAACTCTTGTTATCTGTCCTGTGCCATGACATGTTCGGCAATTTGTAATGCTGTTTGAATCTGCAGCACCTGATCCTCCACAGCTTGTACAGGTATCATATTTTTTTACTTTGATTTTCTTTTCAATACCGTTCGCGACCTCGTTTAGATTCAGTTTCACCTTGACCCTGAGATTTGTACCCTTGTTGACCCGGCGGCTTCTGCGACCAGTACTGAAACCTCCGAAGCCCCCGAATGCATCTCCGAAAATATCTCCGAATGAAGCAAATATATCCTCAATTGTCATTCCGCCACCAGTGAAACCGCCTGAACTGCCTCCCATTCCCGCATGTCCAAACCTGTCATACCTTGCCCTTTTCTCATCATTTGACAGTACCTCATAAGCTTCAGCAGCTTCCTTGAAATATTCTTCTGCTTTCTTGTCACCCGGATTTTTATCTGGATGATATTTCAGGGCTTGCTTTCTGTAGGCTTTTTTGATCTCTTCCTTTGTGGCGTTTTTTGACACTCCAAGGACCTCATAATAATCTCTTTTATCCATCCCTATGTGGTTTCCTGAAACTGTAACCTGTAAATTGGAGGGAATCCCTTATCTATTCCCCTACTACTACTTTAGAATGTCTGATAACCTTATCAAGCAGATAGTATCCTTTCTGGATCACTTCAACAACTATACCCTTTTTTGTTTCATCCTCAACCTTCTTATTTGCAATGGCATGATGAAGGTCAA
>CAZPMM010000359.1:0-2933 GCA_964587405.1 uncultured Rikenellaceae bacterium | reverse complement strand
GAATTCAAACGCAAACACGTAATGAATATAATCTTCAATCATGTGCGGTTCTCCCACTTAGGCAGGACAGGCTATCAGACCACTGAAATAAAAATTATATTATGATGAAAATTATATTATGATGAAAAAAGTGATTTTAATTACAGGTGTCTCTTCAGGTTTTGGAAGGGAAAGTGCAAAGCTCCTGGCTGAAAAAGGCTACAGAGTATATGGTACCACCCGCAGAGAGTGCGAAGTACCACCCGGAATTAAGGTTCTCAGATTGGATCTTGCAGATGACCGTTCAATAATAGAAGCTGTTAAATCTGTTGCGGAAACAGAAAAGAGAATTGATGTTCTTATAAACAATGCCGGTATGCATACGGGAGGTTCAATTGAGATGTCGCCTGCCAAACATGTAAAACTTTTGATGGACACAAATTTTATGGGAACAGTTTTACTGACAAGGGAAGTGCTGCCTTATATGAGAGATCAGGGCGAAGGAATAATAATAAACCTGAGTTCAATCGGAGGACTTATGGGGCTTCCGTTCCAGGGATTCTATTCAGCAACAAAATTTGCAATAGAAGGCTTCAGCGAAGCGCTTAGAATGGAAGTTGAAAGATTTAATATAAAAGTGGTTGTAATAAATCCCGGTGATTTTCACACGAATAATTCTGCCAAACGAAGAAAATTTCTTAGCACTGTCACAGAACATGGTCCTTACGGGGAACAATTTGCAAAAACCCTTGAGGTTATTGAAAAAGATGAGTCCACTGGCCAGGATCCTGTAATACTGGCAAAAAAGATGCTTAAAATCCTTGAATGTAAAAATCCGAAACAAAGGTATATTATAGCATCCCCCAGCCAGAAACTGGCAGTGTTACTGAAATATATGCTTCCTTCCAAATGGTTCAGAAAAATAATTGGAAATCATTATAAGATCATTTCCTGATCCGGGAAACACTGACAATCCAAACTGCCAGTATATATCCGGGAAAGGTATACTTATCGATGTTCCATTTATTTTCAACAACCCGCTCAGGTGATTTCCGTGGTGTTTTTGTCTCCTGTTCCCCCCCGAAGGCAAAGTCTTATAGGACTGCCCAGGGTCAGACTAGTGGAACGGATCGGAAATATTCTGATTGTTAAGGGACCGGATGCAATAAACGGCACACCAGTATTGGACATAAAACCTGTGATAGACAGGAAGTTAAAATGATCTGATCAGAAAGGTTTTTTAAATCTTTTATACCTTAACCGGAAATCATTATTCAGGTCTGTTAAAATTCATGTTCATTGCAAACTCCGGAGTAAATTCTTCAATATCTGACAATTCAATATACTGAGACCTTTTCAGGATAAAGTCTGTCTTTTTTTCAAATTCATCAGATTTGAGGAATTGAAGAGCTCCTATTCCGGCGCTGTTTCCGACGGGGAATATTTTCCCTCTCATTTCATCAGGCAAGAGTCCGATTTCTATCCCTGAATCTATATTTATATAATTTCCGAATCCGCCAGCAAGAAACAGGGCATCAATATCGCTGAACGAAAGATCTGCATATTTCATTAAGATCTTAATACCTGAATAAATAGCAGATTTTGCGAGCTGTATCTCCCGTATATCCTGCTGAGTGATCTGTAATTGTTCATCCTGACCGACAATAAACTTTCCCTTCAGCAATCCTGTTTCATCTATCAAACCGTTTTTCAGCATAAAAGCAACGATATCAATTATTCCCGACCCACAAACACCTGAAGGTCTGCAATTGCCAATAACCTTATAATTTTCCGGCTCTGAAAAAGATGCTATGGCACCATTTACCGCAGCCATACCAAAGGAAATATTAGCGCCTTCAAATGCCGGCCCGGCGGCAGTGGAACAGGTAAATATCCTGTCACCTCTGACAAGTGCCATTTCACCATTAGTCCCGATATCAAGGAACAGGTAATTCCTGTAAACAGGTTTAATAACTGCAAGCCCTGCAACAATATCAGCTCCCACATATGCCGAAATACATGGCAGAGTTATCATTTCAGCATCCGGATTTATATGCAGTCCGGAGAAACTGCCTGATATAATCTGTTTTCCTGTGAATTTCGGTCTGAAGGGTGCAAGTGCTATCGACAGCGGATCAATACCCAGTAACAGATGTAACATTGTTGTATTTCCAGCAATAATTACCTTCTCAATGTTCCCTGATCCTGTTCCTTTCTTCCCGGAAAAAATATCCAGTTCATTATTTATTGCATTCAGGATAACACTCTGAAGTTCTCTAAGTCCGTTCTCATGTTCCTGACAGTACGCGATCCTTGAAATCACATCCGCTCCGTAAACTGACTGGGGATTTAAAAAAGAAGCAACCTTATCAATACTTCCTGTCAGAAGATTCATAAAATAAAGGACAACCGTTGTTGTTCCTATATCAACAGCTACTCCAAATGGTTTAGTGCTATGAAGGAAGTCCGGCTTCCTGAAGGGGAAATCTTCAAGAAATTCTGTCTGACTTACCAGTATTTTAGCTATGTATTTTCCGGGAAATATTACTTCTATATCTTTTTCAGGATAATAAGAACATGATAGGACATTACCTTCATCTTTTACATTAACCAGACACTTACCACATCTACCTTTTCCGCCACATGGTGAATATAATTCAAAACTATTGTTCCTGATTATTTCCAGCAATGACTTCCCTGGTTCAGTTGTTATGATCCGTGATTCATCCGGTGAAACGATCCTGATTTTTATCACTAATATCGAATAATTAATAAACCATCCTTACGGATTCAAATATAATCACTTAATTAATCAATATAATATTTTATCCGAACAGGAAACAACTTTGTAATTATTTAGTAATTTTGGGACGTTTTTTACGGCCCGTAGCTCAGCTGGCAGAGCACGTGACTCTTAATCATGGGGTCGAGAGTTCGAGCCTCTCCGGGCCGAC
>CAZPMM010000358.1:0-2960 GCA_964587405.1 uncultured Rikenellaceae bacterium | reverse complement strand
GTAGCGGAAGCGCTTGGTATACAGTTTAGAAGCGGATATAATATACTCCGGTTTTATATACTCCGGGAAAAAATGTTTAGAATGGAAGGCAGGGAACGTCTTGCTTTACTCGGCCAGATGGAAAAGATCATCAGAGAAGAAATAACCCTGAATAAACAACTTCTTTCTCTCTCTGAAAAAGATTCCAGGCTCGGATTTCATTCTGAAGCTGAAGGTTATAAATATTTTCCTGAAAAGATCAGATGGCGAATGGAACAGTTAAAGAGCCTTTTAAAAAATGATATTCCGGAGCTGGGAAGGATGATCAGAAATGATCAGCTTCTCTTTCCTGAATATACAGGAAAAAAACCTGAAGGAGCAATATATACCTGTAAAGCATTTGAAGACCAGGGATGGATAGAAAACAATTTTGAAATACCTGAAGATATTAATTGGCAATCATTCCCTTATGGCTCTGATACATCAGGCATTAACTGGGCTTCGCTTTCCGGCAGGGATGCTTTGTATTTCTTTGTATCAGCTGACAAAAACAGAAGAAAGGATGCTTCATCTCCTTTTGCAGGTGTGGAATTGAAAATTGAACCCGACCGACTGTATCCTGCAGGGCATTTTGTGTTTTCGAAACAGAATGACACAGGTAGCGGTGACCCCGTTCATATAATCGGATACCCGTTACTTTTCAGGGGAAGCTTCAAAGAATATTCTTCTGATGGCAATTATTTTATTGCAATGAGAATACCATTCAAGTACACTGGACTTGATAATGAAAACATGCATCCGGTCAGGATGGACATAATTGTTCGTAACCTTCAGGGCGAAACATGTTCCTGGCGCCCTTCTAATCCTGTAACAGGAAGACTTATTCTGGGATCTGATAATCCGGCTGATCTGGGCTGGCTTGTCTTTTAATATTTTTAATTATGTTATTTCGTACTTGAATCTGGCCTGAAAATCAGCTTCCTGCCACGATTAGCACAATTGATTGACATATTCATAATGAGGGTATTCGTTTCTCTTCATCTATTCGGCCACCCTTCCAGGGAGGACTTGGTGTTATTGTCCTTTAACCCGGGTAAAACCGGGGCCATTGGTTCAATTGCTGTTGGTCTTCAGCCAACGGATCAGAGATGCCTCTCTTCCTATGGGGACTTTAGTCCCTGCACGAAAACAGGAAGGAAACTTCACTATTAGAAATGACTTGAGAGTATGAAATTAAAATTTGTTATATTTATATGTTTTATTAGTATGTATAAAATGGGCATTCGTTTGTATTATAATTCATTAAATAAATCCAATATATTCGTTATGAAAACTTCAAAACTGGTTTATTCATTATTCCTGATCTTTTGTTTTACTTTTATTAATCTTAATGTATCAGGGCAGAATTCAACAGAAACGGGATTGAAAATATCAACCTTTGATATTGATGTCACACCTCCGGTTGGCAGTATGCTTGCATATGACCTGATGGTTAATTCATGGGAAATGAGTCTGCGTGCAAAAGGAATAGTTCTGACAGGTGCAGGAGATCCTGTTGTACTGGTTGCAGTTGACTGGTTGTGTATTGACGGAGAAAGTTATGATGCTTTTCGTAAAGCTTTGGCTGAAGCAGCAGGAACCTCTTTTCAGAGAGTTGCAATACATACATTACATCAACATGATGCTCCGCGCAGTAATTTTGGGGTTGAGAAGATTCTGAAAAATGCGGGACTGAATCCCGGGCCTTTTGAGAGCACTTTTCAGATTGATGTAATAAACCGTCTGACTAATGCCGTAAGAACATCTTTAGACAAGTTATCACCGGTAAGCCACATCGGAACCGGATCTGCACAGGTTTCTCAGGTTGCATCAAACCGCAGAATCATGGGAGATAATGGGAAAATACGTGCCACCCGTTATACGGCATGTAACGATCCTGAATTGCGTGCCGAACCTGAAGGTTTGATAGATCCGATGGTATCACTGATAAGTTTCTGGAATAACGATAAACCAATTGCTGTTTTAAGCTATTATGCCACACACCCCCAAAGCTATTACAGAACAGGCATTCCAAATCCTGATTTCCCGGGTATTGCCCGGTTTTACCGCCAGCTTGTTGTCCCCGATGCACTGCATATACATTTTACAGGAGCAGGAGGAAATATCGGAGCAGGTAAATATAACGACGGTTCCCGCGAAAATCGCTTCATACTGGCTCAAAGACTTGCTGACGGGATGACAAAAGCCTGGGAGGGAACAAAACTTGAACCGGTTACTGCCAGAGATATGAACTGGGAGATTGTCCCGGTGCTGCTCCCTCCTTCGGAGGCAATTCAAAAGCTTAAAGGTAAGGTAAATATGAATGATACAGTGCAGTTAAAAGCCAGTGCAAAAAAAATGTTATGGCTTCAGCGTTATGAAACAGGAAAAATGATTGATATTTCATGTCTTTCACTTGGTAGCGCCCGAATTTTACATATGCCGGGAGAATTATTTGTAGAATATCAGCTTGCTGCGAAAAAAATGCGTCCCGATCTTTTCGTCGCTCTCGCAGCTTACGGAGACGCTGATCCTGGTTACATATGTACTGCAAAAGCATATGAGGAAGGTGGTTATGAAGCGGGTGTATCAAATGTAGGACCTGAATCTGAAAAAATTCTAATGAAAGCTATTGAAAAGCTGCTGGTTAGTAAATAAAACAAACAAACAGTTCTGTAAAAGTAATTATGATGGAAACAAAAAAATTTAACAATAGAAGAGAGTTCATTATCTCGAGTGGTAAAATACTGGGAACAGCTGCAGTAGCAGGAGCAATACCCATCAATTCATTTCTTCATTCAAAAGATGCAAGGGAAGAGGCTTCTGTTTTTTTGCTGGAAGACAAGGGTTATATTGATGTACATGTTCACACTCGCCTTCCTTCGAGAATTAATTTACCCGGGACTGAAGCAAGCAGACTGCCGACGCCACTGGAATTGTTA
>CAZPMM010000357.1:0-2968 GCA_964587405.1 uncultured Rikenellaceae bacterium | reverse complement strand
TTTTAAGGAAAGGGATAGCCAAAGTGTAGGATATAAGAGCAAAAACAGCACTCATTATATTAAATATCACGCTATTAAATGCCTGCCATTTATAAGGTGCAATATATTTCAGAAGCAGTTTGATTTTATTCATTAGCAATCAGATATCTAATTAATAGCCTGTGAAATTAAAGGGTGTAACAGTCTTGATCTCATCTTTTACCGCTTCGCTGATCTCAAGGGATTCTATAAAATTTAAAATAGATTCACGTGTAACCTTCTCATGGGTACGGGTCAGTTCAAGAAGAGCTTCATAAGGTCTGGGATATCCTTCTCTTCTGAGGATAGTCTGAATAGCTTCTGCAACCACTGTCCAGTTGTTCTCAAGGTCGTTATTGATTTTTTCATCGTTTACTATCAGTTTATTAAGACCTTTAAGAATCGATTTAAATGCGATTAGTGTATGGCCTAAAGGGACACCAATGTTCCGGAGCACAGTCGAATCGGAAAGGTCGCGCTGCAATCTTGATACAGGAAGCTTTCCGGCCATATGTCTGAATATTGCATTGGCATATCCAAGATTTCCTTCTCCATTTTCAAAATCGACAGGATTTATTTTATGAGGCATGGCAGAAGAACCTATTTCTCCTTTTCTTATTTTTTGTCTGAAATAGTCCATTGAGATGTAAGTCCAGATATCACGTGAAAGATCGATAAGTATTGTGTTGATCCTGCACATATTGTCAAAAAGTGCGGCAAAGTTGTCATAGTGTTCTATCTGGGTTGTGGGATGGGATCGGTGAAGGCCCAGTTCATCGTTAACAAATGAATCAGCAAATGATATCCAGTCTATATCAGGATATGCAGCTTTATGTGCATTAAAATTACCGGTTGCACCCCCGAATTTTGCCGAATATGGTATCTGACCAAAGTATTTTGACTGCTCATCAATACGGGCAACAAAAACCGATATCTCCTTACCAAGTTTCGTGGGCGATGCAGGCTGACCATGTGTCCGCGCAAGCATGGGAATGTCTTTCCAGTCTTCAGCATAATTTGCAAGCGTATCTCTTACATCGTAAAGAATGGGAAAATACACATTACTGAGAGCATCCTTAAGAGACAAGGGAATGGCTGTATTGTTGATGTCCTGTGATGTGAGTCCGAAGTGAATAAACTCACTCCATTTCTGCCAGCCTGAATCAAGAAATCTCTCTTTCAGAAAATATTCCACCGACTTTACATCATGATTTGTTTCTTTTTCCTTTTCCTTTACTTTTTCTGCATCAGAAAAACTGAAGTCTTCATATATAGATCTCAGTATCTTGAAATTCTCCTTTCTGAAATCAGATAAAGGAGGTAATGGAATATTGCATAATGCAATAAAATATTCCACCTCCACCATCAGACGATATTTTATCAGTCCGAACTCAGAAAAATAGAGATCAAGTTCATTTACTTTCTGTCTGTATCTGCCATCGATTGGAGAAATAGCAGTAAGAGAGTTCAGATCCATGTTTCGGTTATTAATAAATCCTCTAATAATAAAATGATGTACACAAAAGTAGTATTTTTGATACTTCTTTAAAAAAACGAATATACGCCAATAATTCAACACTCAGTGCAAACAATAATGTCTTCAGAAAAAATAAAAATTTCCGCTGTCAGATATGCCAATACCTATCCCTTCATTTACGGACTAACCGAAACAGGATTTGATAAAAAAGTATTTCTAACCACAGACCATCCTGCAGAATGTGCAGCCAGGCTTGTCAGCGGGAAAGCTGACATCGGACTTATTCCCGTTGCAAGTCTGCCATTAATAAACGATTATCAAATTATCACTGATTACTGCCTGGGAGCCTATGGCAGGGTGAGGACTGTGATGTTGCTCAGCAATTGTCCATTCGATGAAATAAGGAACATTTATCTCGATTACCGTTCAAGATCATCAGTAAACCTTGTCAGGATACTGGCAAAGAACTGGTGGAAAAAAGAATTCGGATGGATCAATACCGATGAAAGGTTTGATTTCAGCAATATACCATACAATGATGGTGTTGTGCTGATCGGAGACCAGTGTTTCGAATTTGAGAATCATTTCAGATGCGGTATTGACCTGGCAGAAGAATGGTATAAATTCACAGGACTTCCCTTCACTTTTGCATGCTGGACAGCGAATAAAAAATTGCCCGAAGAGTTTTTATATGAATTCAATGAAACATTGGGAACAGGAGTCAACAATATTCCTGCTGTGGTAAGTAAATTAGGCAGCGAAGGAATTATTAAAGGTGATGATCTCAGTATTTATCTGACTGAAAACATAAGCTTCAATCTCAATGAAGATAAAAGAGAAGCTATTAAACTATTTCTGGGTTATCTTGAAAATTTGAAATAAAATGGCTTATCAGCATTATTGCGCGTAAATCTCTCAGTATTCCCGTTAACAGGAAGCTCCATAATAAACAAATTTTGAGATATAACAATAACCGTGCATTGTATATATCTGATTATATGCATTTTGTAAATATGCTCCAATCTTCACTGATTTTAACCTGATAATTATTTTTAGTATATTTGAAAATATAACAAATCAGTATTATAAACTCATTATCTAATATTACCATGAGCATTACAATAACATTCAATGAACTCCGGAAGATAAAAGACCAGTTACCCTCCGGAAGTATTAGAAAAATCGCTGACAAGCTGGACATACACGAGGAAACTGTCAGGAACTACTTCGGAGGGAGAAATTTTGAAAAAGGAGAATGCGTTGGTATACATTTTGAACAGGGACCGGGAGGGGGAATTGTTTCATTCGATGATCCTACAATATTGAATCTTGCCAAAAAGATGATAGCAGAGTAGTCAGAAAAAATATATTCATAATCACAATTCACTATTTCCAAAGTCTGTTCACGGTAAAGCAGACATATAAAATTGTCAGTAATATTCGTCATCGAACAGATGAAGCTGGAGATCTTCC
>CAZPMM010000356.1:0-2969 GCA_964587405.1 uncultured Rikenellaceae bacterium | reverse complement strand
TTCAACTAATGAAACAATATCTCCCATACCAAGTATCCTGTCGGCCATCCGGGCAGGGTAAAAGATATCGATGGCATCCATTTTCTCGCCTGAACTGACAAATTTTACAGGTTTACTGACAACGGATCTGATTGATAAAGCTGCTCCTCCGCGTGTATCCCCGTCAAGCTTTGTAAGGACAACACCATCAAAATCGAGGCGTTCATTAAATTCCCTGGCAGTATTTACAGCGTCCTGACCTGTCATTGCATCAACAACAAACAGTATTTCATGAGGATTAACAGCTTCTTTTATGGCTGATATTTCATTCATCATTTCCTGGTCGACACTTAAACGGCCTGCTGTATCTATTATCACAACATCATTCCCGTTCTTTTTTGCTTCCCTTACTGCATTTTTAGCAATTTGAACTGGATTCATGTTTCCTTCCTCAGTATATACAGGGATCTCTATTTGCGATCCGATTATCTTAAGCTGTTCAATAGCTGCGGGTCTGTAGACATCACCAGCTACCAGTACAGGATTTTTGTTTCTTTTTGCTTTAATCCATTTTGCCAGTTTCCCGCTGAATGTTGTCTTTCCTGACCCCTGCAAACCTGCAATAAGTATAACTGAAGGATTGATCTTAATATTGATATCCGTTTTGTCGCCCCCCATCAGGAGAGTAAGTTCGTCATGAACGATCTTCACCATCATCTGTGATGGATTTACCGCTCTCAGCACTTCCTGTCCTAAGGCCTTTGCCTTAACGGTATCCGTGAATTGTTTAGCTATTTTAAAGTTAACATCGGCATCCAGAAGTGCTCTACGTACATCTTTAAGTGTTTCGGCTACATTGATCTCAGATATCCTACCCTGTCCTTTAAGAATCTTAAAGGATCTTTCCAGCCGTTCACTCAGATTTTCAAACATATGTTATATTTATTTTATTCGGTTTATTTACATTCTTTCTGGCATTTCAATACCCAGGAGCGACATACCCGAACACAGAACCCTCCCTGTTACATCTGATAATGCCATACGAAGGTCACGTATTAACTCATCAGGTTCTCCGAGTATGGTAAAATCATGGTAAAACTGATTATATTCCTTTGCCAGTTCATAACAATAATTGGCGATTAGTGCCGGACTATAACTGTTTGCAGCCTCAGTAACCGTATCAGTAAATCTTCGCAGCAACCTGATCAGTTTTATTTCTTTTGAACCGGCTTTGACAGATAAGTTGAAATTTTTATTATACAGTATTTCAATCTGCCCGGCTTTTCTGAAGACCGATCTGATTCTTGCATAGGTATATTGTATAAAAGGACCCGTATTGCCATTAAAATCAATAGATTCTGCCGGATTAAAAGTCATATTCTTTTTCGGATCAACTTTAAGAATAAAATATTTGAGTGCCCCCATACCAATTTTCCTGAATATTTCATTCTTTTCCTCGTCAGGATAATCCGAAAGTTTACCAAGTTCAAGAGAAACATCTCCAGCCGTTTCGATCATTTCCGCTATCAGATCGTCAGCATCAACAATAGTACCCTCACGGGATTTCATCCTGCCTTCAGGCAGTTCAACCATCCCATAGGAAAAATGGAACAACCCATCGGACCATGAATATCCCATCTTCTTCAATACAGCCTTAAGAACCTGGAAATGGTAATTCTGCTCATTACCCACAACATACAAACAGCGGTTAAAATTGTATTCGCCATGTCTCAATACTGCAGTACCAAGATCCTGTGTCATATATACAGCAGTTCCGTCGGATCTCAGAAGAAGCTTCTGATCAAGACCTTCATCTCTGAGGTCTGTCCAGATAGAATTATCTTCGTTTTTATAAAGAAGACCTTTCTCTAAAGCTTTATATATAATATCCCTTCCAAGTTTATAAGTATCAGATTCATAATAAATCTTATCAAAATCAACTCCAAGTTTTTTATATGTTTCATCAAATCCTTCATAAACCCATGAATTCATTGTTTTCCACAGGTTTAATACTTCCGGGTCGCCTGTCTCCCATTTAAGAAGCATCTCCCTGGCTTCCTTCATAAGCGGAGCATTATTCTTAGCTTCAGCAGGATCCATTCCGCCGGAAATAAGATCATCTGCTTCCTTCCTGTATTCTTTCTCGAAAAGAACATAGTATTTACCAACAAGATGATCACCTTTTATACCTGAGGATCCCGGAGTTTCGCCTTTCCCGTATTTCTGCCATGCCAGCATTGATTTGCAGATATGAATACCGCGGTCATTTACAATATTAGTCTTAACCACATTATGTCCGCAAGCACTTAGAATTCTGTACAAAGAATATCCCAGGAGATTATTACGAATATGCCCAAGATGCAAAGGTTTATTTGTATTGGGCGATGAATATTCCACAAGTATGGTTTCGGGATGGCTTACCCTGCATTTTTCAAGAAGATCTTCAGTGATGGTCATTTCGCTGAAGTAGCTGATCCACCATGAATCGGATATTTCAAGATTCAAAAATCCCTTAATAACATTAAATCCGGAAACATACTGAAAATTCTTCATCACATAGCTGCCGATCATTTCACCTGTTTTTTCCGGAGTATTATTGGAGAATCTCAGAAGGGGAAATACAATAAGAGTGAAATCACCGACAAATTCTTTCCTGGTCTCCTTGATCTGTATCTGATCATCGTTTACTTCACTGTTATACAGATTCCTTATTGCCTCCCTGATCTTTTCTTTTAATACAATCTCCATCTGAATTTCCTTGTTTCATTATCAGTTGCCAAAGATAACATTAAAAAAGAAAGACATATTACATATAATATATCAAAAACCGCTGATACGTATTTGAGATTACATCAATAATTGATATTTATTTGATAACTATTTCTTTTTTTTTGATAAAGTTTCTACAAACCATATAAATTTAATGTAAAAGATATACTATTTTTGATAAGGTTTTAGTAAGAATAATATCATTATTTCTCATAAGTCAG
>CAZPMM010000355.1:0-3029 GCA_964587405.1 uncultured Rikenellaceae bacterium | reverse complement strand
TATCTGCAAAGGGCACTATCCCCTTCCAGGGCAGACCAGCAGCATATTCAATAGTTCCTTTGTTTATATTACCCATTGGAGCACCTACACCGTAGCCTATTATTTTAATACCGTTTCCGACTTTTCCGGCACATACATCTATCTTTTCAAAAAGAGCTGCGATAAAAACCTCTATTTCTTCATATTCAGGGGTTTTTATTTTATCCTCAACAAGGATATTACCCTCTCTGTCAACCAGCCCGAAAACGGTATTTGTTCCGCCTAAGTCGATACCCGCTACAACCTGTTTCTTTGCCATATTATTAATTAAAATGAAATCCGGGAAAAATCAGAAAGCCTTACAATTGTAAAAATTAATATAACGGTATATCGGAATTATTCCGGTACATATTCATTCCCTATTTTCCTTGCCCGTTTTGGTTTATCCAGATTCAGACCAAGTGAAATACCTGTTTCGACAAGAAGATTCCAGCCTGCAGCAAGCAGTAAATATTCTGAATACTCACCACCTTCCGGTATGATGATAGTAGGGAACTGTGTTTGTTTTTTAGATACAGCAATAATACTAACACCAACACCTTTTACAAGACATTCATGGAATTTATCCTGATCAGCTTCAAAAGGATCAATCCATATGAGCACTTCGCTCTTATCCATTACCTCTTCAATACCATGAAGTGCAAAAGTTCCTTCAAGGAAATCCGATTTCTTTCTGGTTATTTCATTCGTTTTAAGAGCAAGCTCAGCGGCAACACCATTATCTCTCCCTGCAAAATAGATCAGACTCGCATTTTTGAGTATTTCGGTTATTGAAGGATCAACCGGTGCAGTAAGTACCTGCTGCATCATTGCTGCTACTTCATCAAGCCCGTCCATTTTTCTACCCTGAAAATTTCTCAGAAGTGAATCATAAAACAGACACTGCTCTACAACAGATTTTGTTGCAGCAACAGCATTTTCCTTCCCGTATAAAAAAATATAAGCATCGTGTGCATCTTCCTCAAGCTTTGTATTCTTGTTTGCAATGATACCAAATATGGCATCATGCTCTTTTTTCTTCAGATCAAGAACCAACCTGATTACTTCCTTTGTCTGACCTGAATTTGATGCAGCAAAAACAGCAAAATCCTTCAGATTATATTCCATTGCCTGAGTACATCCCTCTGTCATAATGGGTAAATTAAATCCCTGTTTCAGCGCAGAATATATTGCTCTTTTTGCGGGAAAAATCCTGCTGCTTCCTTCTCCTGTAAGAAAAAGGCCTTTTTTTGATTTTACTGATTTGACAAATCTTTCGGAAACTGAGGAATTGAATGATTTAATTATTCCTGGTGTTTCCATCATTTCCCTTACAAGGGCAAATTTGTTGTAATTTTCTTCTTTTGTATTCATTTTGTGAAATTTGAATTATCAAAGTTATGCTTTTTTTACCAGAAAATCTGCAAGTTCTTCCTGTACCTGAGGATCTTTCTGGAAACCTCCGCCAAGATGCTGCCAGTATACTTCAGCATATTTTACTCCTGCCATTTTACCATAATTCCGGTTTCCTTCAAGCACATATCCGAAAAAATCATCGATCCTATGCATATGCTTCATAAGATCTATTTGAGAAATATGATACGATAACATCTCTTTCTTTGTTTCAATGACCGAAGTTATATCGACATAGAAATGCGGTGGATTGATCTGTGCTCCCAACGGATCTGATAGTGTAAGAGGTGAAGAGTGATACAACAACGGTGTAACATCAAGAGGTTTTTCATTCACGGGAACCGGATCAAGAGAAGCCACCATTGCAGCTGATTCAACAATATTGGATGTCGTCCTGTGATCGGTATGATAATCATTCGGAAGATGTGTAAATACAATACCTGCTCTCACTTTACGCATCAGTGAAATGGTTTTCAGCCTCATCTCTTTCGAGTCAAAAAGAAAACCATCCTCCGCTCCCAGAGTATAATATTCGGCATCAAGTACTACCGCAGCTTTTTTAGCTTCTTCAAAACGAACTCTGGCTGTTTCCCTCATATCCATGTTAAGACCTCCGAGATCTCCTCCGGTCATGGTTGCTATTACAATTTTATATCCTTTATCCTTCAGAAGCTTTAATACCCCTGCATTCCAGGCTTCAGCATCATCGGGATGTGCATTGATGGATAGTACGACTTTATTAAACTTATTTGCCATAATATATTTTTATTTGATTTGTATCATTTTCTTTTCCAAACGGGTGAATTCAGGTAATTCTCCTGCAAGTGGTTTGATATATTCAATAAATTCATCCGACACATTATTTCCTTCTTCATTGAAATATTCTTCAGGCATTGGCCTGGCAGAAATAGCCACATCATTCAGAGGCACTTTACCGAAACGGATCATATATGGTTCATCTGACATTCTGTCGATCGAAACCATATATCCCGATTCTCCCTTATTTGCCAATTTGACTGCTTCAACTCCACACAAGTATGCTTCTTCCAGATCGGTTTCTGAAGCTCTGACAAAATCACTCATGATCAGAGATTCGGTTATCTGGAATTCTCCCCGGTAGCCGAACTTTTCCGTTATCATCCTGTGAAGGTTCATTGCCACACTTGTTCCACCCATGGCACCGAATTCAATATTATTGAATTTATCTTTTGTCATTGAAGCGCTTACCGGTGTTCCGTCGGCATATTTCAATCCTTCTCCGCATACTATCGAAACCCATCCGTACAACTTAATACATTTTTCAACATCACAAAGGAATTTTTCGCTGTCAAAAGTAAATTCAGGTGTATAGATAAGGTGAGGAGCATCATCTTCTTCCTTACGTGCCAGAGCTGTAGCAGCAGCAAGCCATCCGGCATCTCTTCCTATTGTCTGATAAATTACGAACTTATCGACTTTCTGCATGTCACGTGCAAGAATTCCTGCCTGCATCACATTCAGGATGTTAGACCTGGCAGCTGAAGGATAGCCCGGAGTGTGATCGGTTCCGAAAAGATCGTTATCAACCGTTTTCGGTATTCCTATTCCCAAAAGCTCAT
>CAZPMM010000354.1:0-3034 GCA_964587405.1 uncultured Rikenellaceae bacterium | reverse complement strand
TTCATAGGCTCTGTTGCATCCAGAATAGTATACCTTACAAGAAATTGTTCTGCATAGTGAACAAGAAGCCTTTCAAGTTTGAGAAGAACATTACCGACCCGATATATCCTCATCGGGATCACTTCTGTTTCAAATTCTTCTATGTACTTATGACCTTTGGGATTGAAATAATCACCTTTATACTTCCTGATTCCTATATTAAAACTTTTATCACTGTTAATAACTGTTAAATCCAGTGAAGAGAGTAAGAGATACCTTCCACCGCCAAGTTCATCCACCGGACAAACAAGCAATCCATGATATTTACGGGTATTACACTCAACAAGTGTGGTCGATACATATGACCCAGCCCTGTTGGTTCTGATTATTTCCCTCGAAAGAGAATATTCAAGGTTAACTATCTGGCTCTTTTCAAACTTGATATAACTCATGTGATTTACGTTTTGCCTGAAACAAAAAGTTCTTTAATTTATAAATTATTTTTAACATTTCATACCTGATAATGAAGGAGAAAAAAAGAATAACGAAAACCGTCAGATATACGGAAGAAAAAAAGAATAACTTTGCATTTCAAAAATGTTAAATGATTATCAATTAATACTTTGTTCAATGACCAGGAATTCTTTAATCCTTTTTATCACTCTCATATCCTTTACAGGTTGCAAAAATAATAATATTGAAATAATAGGCAAACTCACCAACCCGATTAAAGGAGAATATATTTACCTGGATGAACTGAGATCCGGCACACTTGTAACTGTTGATTCGGTTCCCATGCCCGAAGATGGCTCATTTGTATTCAGTGTCGGAATCGAATCACCTGCTTTTTACCTTCTTAAAACTGATGAAAATAATTTTCTTACAATGTTACTGGAACCCGGAGAGAGGGTAGAGATTAAATCTGATTTTGATTCACTAAACTTTCCGGCGTCAATAACAGGGTCAAAAGGTACTGAACTGATGGTCGGATATAGCATTAAGCTCAGAGAAACCGTGAATAAATTATCCGGATTAAGAGAGATATATCTTAAGAATGTCGGGACACCCGGATTGCCGATGGTAATGGATCGCCTTGACAGTATAGCCACTACTTACATGGAAGACATCAATTCATTCACAAAAAAATATATTGATGATAATCTGACATCGCTCGTATCCCTTACCGCTTTATACCAGCAGGTTGCTCCCGGCGAATATGTTCTTAATCCACAAAGAGATCTGGATTATTTCATTAAGGTTGATTCCTCTTTGTTTTCCCTATATCCCGATTATGAGCCGGTCAGGACCTTGCATGAGCAGGTCAGGAATCTCGTTTCAAACATTAAAGCACAGAATATAATCAGTACGGAATTCAGGTACGGAACTGTAGCTCCCGAAATAGCACTGCCGGATACCAAAGGCGATACAATTAAACTCTCCTCTACAAAAGGAAATGTAGTATTGCTGGATTTCTGGGCAGCATGGTGCCGGCCATGCAGAATAGAGAATCCAAACCTTGTAAAGGCATATGATCTTTACCATGAAAAGGGATTTACGATTTATCAGGTTTCACTTGACCGGACTAAAGATGCCTGGATAACTGGTATACGGGAAGATAATCTTGGCAGATGGATACACGTAAGTGACCTTAAATACTGGAAGTCGTCGGTAATACCGATTTATAACATCGAACAGATCCCTGCAAATTTCCTTATTGACAAAGAAGGCCGGATCATTGCGTCAGACCTGAGAGGAGAAGAGCTTCTCAATAAACTGAGTCAGATTTTCAATTAATTTTTCCATAATAGACAGCATTGAATCATGAAGAAACATCTTTTAATTTTCATCCCGCTTTTGACCGTTGCCGGTTGTACTAACAATAATTCCTTTATTGTCAAAGGCTCTCTTGAGCATTCAGATAAGAAAATGATATACCTCAGCAGGGTGAATGTTGATGAAACAGTACCCCTTGATTCAGCTAAAATAAACAGCAAAGGAGTATTCAGGTTCCGGGTAAAAGCAGGAGAACCTGATTTCTACCAGATAGGTTTTTCTTCTGATAATTTTGTAACTCTTCTGGCAACACCGGGAGAAAAAATCATCCTCAGCTTACTTTCAGAAAACCTGCTGGAAAACTATACTGTTGAAGGATCGGAAGGATCGGAGCAGGTAAGGATACTGGATATTAAGCTGCTGAAAACAAAACATAGCCTTGATTCAATCACTACCCTATATACAAGGGCAGAGAAGGAAGACGGTTTTGAAACAAAAAGAAAGCCGCTTGAAGAAGAGTATTTAAGACTGTTAAAAGAACAGAGAAGGTTCAACATCGAATTTATCCTCAATAACATGAAATCGCTATCTGCAATAAAAGCTGTTTATCAGAAAATAGACGACGACACATATGTTCTTTATGAAAGCCGCGATCTGCAGTATCTTAAAATCTTATCTGATTCCCTCGGGAAATATTATCCAAAGTCTAATCATACAAAAGCCCTTCTCAACAATTTTTCGAAGGAAATGAACCAGTTCTATGCCCGCCAGCTTGAACAATTGTCATCTTCTCTCCCCGAAATAAAACTTGACCCAGATCTTAAAGATATAAACGGAAAAAGAATAAAGCTCTCATCAATAAAGGGAAAATATGTTTTGCTTACTTTCTGGTCGGTTGAATCACGGGAATGTATCGCGGAAAATCTTCAGCTTAAGGAATTCTACAGAACCTTTAACAAAAAAGGTTTTGAAATATACCAGATAAATCTTGATAAAAATGAGGATGCATGGAAAAATGCCGTGAGATTTGACGAGTTACCTTGGATCAATACAAGAGAAGACGATCCCTCTAACCCCGTTAATGCAAGACTATATAATGTACAGTCACTGCCTGCAAATTATCTATATGATCCTCAGGGGACAATCGTAGCCCGGAATATTCATGGAAGAACTCTTCAGCTGAAACTAAATCAATTATTCAACAACTAAACCGGCGAATTGAAAAATAAGGCTAAAATATATTTTGCATCCGATTTTCATCTAGGCCTGAAAACAGGTACAC
>CAZPMM010000353.1:1358-3048 GCA_964587405.1 uncultured Rikenellaceae bacterium | reverse complement strand
AGTATAAAGGAGATGTATTGATTAAAAAATAACATTGAAAATTTTATAAACAGATTTATAATCTTAATAAAACGATTGAAATATGATAAGAAAAATAAAAATATTTTTAATTGTATTTATGTCAGTGTCATTGGTTAGTGAAGCTCAGACAGGAGAAGCATTGAAATGCATAAATATGAACTAGTATTTACCAGCAGCATGATTTATGAAAATCCTGTACAGAAAGTGAGAACATTTGAGGTTACTTTTACATCGCCTACAGGAATTAAAAAGACAATCAACTTACCTTACTCATGCCGACGGCACACCGTTTTTCTGGCTTGCCTGTACTGCATGGAACGGTGCCTTGAGATTAACCGATACAGAATGGGATCAGTATCTCAGGCAGAGGGTGGAAAACAATTATACTGCTGTTCAGTTTGTGACAACACAATGGAGGGGGTGTGAAAAAAGCAGTGAAGGTCTCGTCGCGTTTGAAGGATGTGGCAGGATCAGGGTCAATCCGGATTTTTTCAAACTTATTGACAGAAAGATAGACAGGGTAAATGAATTCGGCCTTGTTGCCGTATGATGGTTTAATCCTGTAAAAAAGGAGTATTCAGACGGTTACGGATCGGATGACGGGAAAATACTTTCAATATCATCACCCTCTGACCACGACATGCTGTTTATTCTTGAAGAACAGGTTGTTTTAAAGGATGTCAAGATCAGGAATAAACGGATTATAAGTTCCGGAAAGTAAATTATCTTTTCTTTGGTTACTGCGAGAACTCAATTTAACATTAATTTGCAATTTCATTAATTATAACCACCCGTTGTGTGAAAGCCAAACAGCAATATGCTCAATTCCTTAGGAGACCTTTTTCACAACAATATCAACCTGTGTGTTTTATGGATACCATATAAACTTGATATGCGGAATGTTTCCAGCTTATTTAATGTTTTTCCAGTATTTTTCTTCCGAACGGCGAAATTCATTTTTTTTCTTCTTGTCAAGAAAGTAATAATAAAGGATTACTAAAAAACCTGCAACAAGAATGCTCAGTATCAGATACCTCATTATTTCAGATATTTTGTCGTCAGCCGTAACCGGGATTATTTCATTAACCGTACTCGCTTCTGATATTTTGTGACCCACATTGATATTGAACATATTCCGGAAGAAGAAAAGCGACAGGAAGCTGAGAATGCAGGTAAACAGGGGAGTGGCAATCCATCCCAGTGCAATCTGTCCGAGTAACCTGAAGTTTATGTTACTTACTCCTTTATAGAGTCCGATACCCACTACACATCCAATAATTATCTGGGAGCTGGATATTGGAACCAGAGGTATTGAAGGCAGACCAATATGGTTTAAAAGTGAAGAGAGGGCAGATGACGAAAAAATAAAAAGTACAATTGAGTGAGCAAGGACTACGATCATGGCAGCCTCAGGGCTTAACTGAACGATATTTGTCCCGACAGTCAACATTACTTTTCTGGAGTAGGTTATTATACCTGTAGCTATCGCTATTCCTCCAAGAAGGAAAAGCTGCTGATTTGAAGAAAGAGAAATAAACCCCAGGTTCAGTTCCTGAAGATTGAATGCCGGCAGAAATACACCCATTACGTTTGCAATATTGTTTGCACCAAGACTGTATGCAGCAAATGCACCGGATAAAAGAAGACCGGTCCTTATGTAGGATTCAAA
>CAZPMM010000353.1:0-1348 GCA_964587405.1 uncultured Rikenellaceae bacterium | reverse complement strand
TTTATAAGATGTGTTTTTGATCTTTTTTTTATGTTGATTATCAGTATAAAAAGAGGAATAGAGAACAAAGCTCCCAGTACCGGTCCTGATACCCATGTCGTGACGATTGTTGAAAGTATTCCAGGATCGGTGACGTTGCCTGTAAAAAGGTTCCATCCGACTATGGCTCCTACTATAGCCTGTGTAGTGGAAACAGGCAGTGAAAATTTAGTCATCAGATAAACAGTAACAGCTGCAGCAAGTGCAAGTGTGAATGAACCTCCCACAGCATTAACCGCTCCTAGTTTTCCCAGTGTCTCTGATGTGCCAGCTCCCTGAGCCACTGCACCGATTATAACAGCTATTGACGCAATAATTGCTGCCTGCCGGAAGGATATCATCTTTGAACCGACAGCTGATCCGAAAGCATTTGAAGCATCATTGGCTCCAAGTGACCACCCAAGAAATAATCCGCTCGTCAGAAATAACAGGATCATTTTTTAATAGTTACATTATACAATCTATTAGCTTTGTATGGCATCCGGATAACGGCTCATAGCCCAGTCTCTCCGGTTTGTTCACAATCTGTCATACTATCACCTTTATCGCCATGGCTGCAAGCAGATCAGCTGCTTTCTGGGCAATGTCTGAAATCTTTTCAATGTTATGAAGGATATATCTCAGATGTGCCTTATGTGCCAGATCCAGTTCAGGCATTTCCTGGAAGATATGTTTCTTGATCCCTTTTGAGATCGTATCAGTTTCAGTTTCAAAATAATAAACCTTCAATATTTTATCCCTTACCGAATATGGCGACCTGAAATATGCCCTTGCTGCCGGTATAAGTTCTTCAGCAGCATTCGCGGAAGATTCTGCAAGACTGACTATACGCTCACTTATTGAATCGGGAATCTCAGGTAATTCAATGTTAAAGTCATTCAGGGAACTTTTAACAGCATCAATAATTTCATCCAATTCATCAATGAGCCTGGTTATTTCTTCTCTATGCTGGGGAAGGATAGAGTTTGTGATCATATCATTCTCAATAACACGTTGAAGATTATCTGCATTACTCTCAAGAACATCAATCTTCTGAAGATGCCTTATGAAATCTTCCTGATTCTTTTGAATATATGATTTTATTCCTTCCCTGAATACAAGAATACCCAGTTCTACATTATCGAAAAACTCATCAATCCTTATTATAAGAAATTTCGTTGTTCTTTTAAAAAGAGTCATGCTTTGTGATTATTATTAAGTTTGAATAGCAAAATTGAATGTTTATGATCCATTATAATAAAATCAGAATTCAATAATTTTTTCAACTCTGTTACTCTTCAAATATTGTTTCAGAATGACTTGAATATCC
>CAZPMM010000352.1:0-3067 GCA_964587405.1 uncultured Rikenellaceae bacterium | reverse complement strand
TACCATAACAGGCTCATCTTTAGTCCAGGTTCCTTTCACGAGAGCCCCATGTTCAAGCCCGTTACTTGTCTGCCGGAATGGTATAAAATCAAAATTCCCCTTATCGGTCGGAAGCTTCACTATCTCTCCGGTTTCAATGATTGTATCTCTTTCGAGTTTATATTTAATCAGATCTCCAATGGCTATTATTTTGGTCCCGAATTTTTTTCTTATTTTAACCAGATCAGAAAGTCTTGCCATTGATCCGTCATCATTCATTATTTCCACAAGTGCACCACCGGGATTCAGTCCTGCAAATTTTGTAAGGTCAACAACAGCCTCAGTATGCCCTGCCCTTCTAAGTACACCTTTGGACTTGGCTTTCAGGGGGAAGATATGTCCGGGCCGACCCAGTTCTGATGGTTTCGTTGAAGGATTCACAAGAGCTTTGATAGTACGTGCACGATCTTTTGCAGAAACACCTGTTGTTGTATCGGGGCTTATCAGATCAACAGAAACGGTAAATTGTGTTTCATGAAGAGAAGTATTATTACCGACCATCAGATTCAGATCCAGTTCTTCACATCTTTCTTCCGGAAGTGCCACACATATCAATCCTCTTCCGTTTTTTGCCATGAAATTTACTATCTCAGGAGTTATTAGCTCTGCGGCACAAATAAAATCACCCTCATTTTCCCTGTCCTCATCATCAACAACAATAAGGAGTTTCCCCTCCTTTATGTCTTCAATTGCCTCTTCAATTGTATTAAGCTTAATGTTACTCATTGGTTTTATTTGTTTTATTATATTTTGATCTTTTCCCCTGGAAAATGATCCTGTAAAGAAAATCTTTAATTTTCCTGAAAAAATGGAGATAAGTATCGACATTCATAATCATTGAATCGTTTGAAGCTTTATAGGTAAGAAATACACCTACAGGCAGAAGAATGTAGGATGATGCCCACATTCCTGCAATACTGCTTATCAGATTTTCTTCGACAAGTTTTTCGGCCGACATTGAGATCACATACCAGATCACAAAGAAAAGGATTGAAATGACCGTGGGTGTTCCCAGTCCTCCTTTTCTGACAATTGCACCAAGAGGTGCCCCGATGAAAAAAAAGACAAAGCAACCGAACGGCAGTACTAGCTTTTTATGCCAGTCCACTTCATATCTTTTCATAAATCTTATCTGCATCTTCATCGTTTCAGTTGTCATGGAAAGGAAATTGGAAGCTTCCTTAGCGTTTTCAAGAGCTTTTGCAACGGCAACTCTTTTGTCATAATTCCGTAGTTTACCATAGACCAGAACGGGATCGAACAAAAGAGAATCTTTTCCGGGATTGCTATTGTTCCTGTTTATGTCGTAGATTATATTCCTTTCTGTAAAGATTCTTGAATCCTTGAATTCTTTGAATTGCTGGTAGTATTTTGTATTATATTCATTGTTAAGCGAATCGATATAATATGAAAGTTGTGACAGGTTAAGCATCCAGGAGGTTGATCTGAACAGATCGTCACTGCTCCGTTCAAGGTCAAATCCCGAAAGAGATATAACTATTGTCTGTTCCCTGAATTCATCTTTCCGTGAAGGGTATTTCTTCTGATCTGCTGCAACATTCTTATCTTTTATTTCGGTAAATGTTTTGCCGTTATAAAGGGTCATTATCATTGCTGTTTCGTCGGGTGTAATTTTCATGTATCCCGAGTCTGCAGTTGTTACCGAATAATTCCCGCGTTTTTCCCGATGGTCATAGATAATCAGTCCGTCAAGGCGGTTTGTAACAGGGTCCTTTGAAGTTATTTTTATGCTGAATCCGTCAATGTCATTATTGAATGATCCTGCCTGCAGGTTGATGTCCGGACGTTTGCGCCTGATGTCATAAAGGAGCATTCGGGCCTGACGATTTGAATAAGGAAGTACATAGTTTGAGAAAAGGAATGAGACAATGACCAGTAAACCGATAAGTACCATCAGAGATCTCATAATTCTCATAAGGGGTATCCCGGAAGATTTAAGCGCGGTTAGTTCACTGAATTCCCCCATATTCCCGAAAGTCATCAGTGCAGCAAGAAGAATAGCCAGAGGGAGTGCGGTTGGCACAAAGGACAGAGCAAACTGAAAAAGAAGTTCCGAAAGAATCTCAAAACTGAGACCTTTTCCGGCAAGTTCATCCACATACATCCAGAGAAACTGCAAAAGGAGTATAATAAGCACAATGCAGAATGTGAGTACAAGAGGTCCAATGAATGATTTTAGTACAAACTTGTCGACTTTTTTCACCAGAAATATATTTTAGAAAGCAAATTTACCTAATTTTTACTTTGTTTTGCAATTATGGTGCAGATGACTGTTATCACACCACGGTATAAGAGTGACGGTTTACAGAACAGGTAATTCTGATAATGTTGTTGATTCTTGGTGTTTTTACGCCGTTGGCCCTAAAGTCGTAACGCTGTTAAACTCTTGTGCTGTCGCACTCTTAATCATATTCCGAGTATGCGTTTCAGATCGGTGATCTGTGTATCCCAGAGGAAGATGGCATCTTCTTTTTCTTCAGGGTCAGCGAAGTCACTAATTATAAGCGCGAGACTGCCCGATAGTTCTTCGATATTGATCCGGAATTCAAAATAGTTTGAAGAAGTATCTTCGGAGTCAAGCCATTCAAAGCGGGCGAGTTTATTATCCTTCAAAGCAATGAGTCTGGCTTTAGCTTCTGATGTACTCCAATGGAATGTAAAAATATCACCATCAATGTTTACATTATCTGCAAACCATTCACAGAGACCTTCCGGTGTGCTTAGTCGTGAAAAAAGGACTTTCGGCGAGCAGTTTAGTGTATATTCCAGTTCGTATTTCAACCTCATTAGGTGTATTGATATTACTGTTTTGCAATATAGAAAAAATATAATAATAACAAAATATTCTTATTGGTATTTACCTGCAAACTATTTATATTTGCAGCCGCGAAAACACCTCCTTAGTTACCTTCGCCGCTAAAGCAGCGGTAGTTAAAGAAAACTTTGGCGGATATGGCGAGATAGCTCAGATGGTTAGAGCGCATGATTCATAATCATGAGGTCCCGG
>CAZPMM010000351.1:0-3097 GCA_964587405.1 uncultured Rikenellaceae bacterium | reverse complement strand
AGCGAGGGAACCCACATGATTGAAAAGTATATTCATTACGTGTTTGCATTTGAATTCAATCGTGTGGGTTTCATCTTTTTGTTTTTATCTTTTTTAGTCCCAACCTGAAATAATCCAGGAAGAAATCGTTAAGATTGGTAATATTAATATTTATCTTATTCCGGTATTATATCAGAAGTTTTATTCCAAAAACCAGGACAGCCCATACTATTGTACAACCCAGGACACCCCTTGCTGCACGCAACATGTCGAAATGATTGAAAAGCATAAATATGAGAATATTCGGGATCACACACAGAGTGATCATTTTTGTTACTATATCAGCTCTTACAATTTTTCTGAGCCATTCTGTCAGGGTGATATTTTCTTTTGAAAAAAGAAAAATGATCAGCCCTGTAATTAACGGAAGGAGAAAACCTGCTGAAATGCCTAATAAAAGCTTATCGTATTTACCTGCAATATTCATCTTACCAGCCTTTTCTTAAGAGTATCAATATATCCATGGGCTGTCATATCTACAGTTACCGGAACCACGGAAACATAATTGTTTCTGAGGGCATATTCATCAGTATCTTCGGCATCAGGTTCATGGTTATTATAAAAACCTGTAAGCCAGTAATAGGTTTTTCCCATGGGGTCTTTACGTTTTTCAAACTCTTCTTTCCAGTTCCCTCTTGACTGGCGACAGATAAGTATTCCTTTTATCTCCTCCTTTTTCACTGCCGGTATATTTACATTGAGACAGATTCCCACCGGAAGAGGTTCAGAAATAAGATCCTTCATAATGGTTCTTATAAAATCTACGCAGACAGAGAAATCGGCTTTGGGAGAAAAACTGTTAAGTGAAAAGCCCACAGATGTTATACCATAGAGGCAACCTTCAATCGCGGCTGCCATGGTCCCTGAATATAAAACACTGACCGAGGCATTTGCACCATGATTGATTCCTGAAACAACAAAATCAGGTTTTTTTTCAAGCAACTGATTTATAGATATTTTTACACTATCGGTCGGTGTCCCGTTACAGGTATATATTCTGTGCCGCTCATTTTCTTCAAGCAATTTGACACGTAGAGGTGTTTTTACTGTAAGAGCCTGAGACATTCCCGACTGACTCTCGGGAGTTGATACAAGAACAACCTTGCCAAATTCCTCCATAACTTCCAGTAATGTTTTGAGACCGGCTGCATAAAGACCATCATCATTGGTAAGAAGTATCAGTTTATTTTCTTTTTCAATTATCATATAGCAGACTTTGGCTGCAAAGATAAAGAAATACCAGCCCTCTCTGCAAAATATACCAGGAAACTTAAATTTATAATGCTGCCTGTAGGAAAATTTATTATTCAGACAATTCCGTTTATACACAGTACGGATATGCCGGTATTATTAAAAATGATACCCGGATAGAAACCAACAGGAATAGCCTGATACATGAATTCAAGTCCCGCATTATTTGATTTTCCATGATCTGTCTGGTATTCCGTTTGCCTCAATGGCAATTGAAGCTCAAAGTTAAATAACCGGCTATAGTTCAAAACAAAAAAGTTCTTCTCCCATGTTCCATTATCACATAAACAAGAATAACAGGTAATAGCCGGTAAATCTGTATCAGGGTAAAAATCGTTATTTTCAAAAAAAAACCTACTTTTGCGGATATTTTTTCTCAAATGAAGATCTCATATAACTGGTTAAAGGATTATCTTGATATAGATATCGAACCCCGGAAATTATCAACGATCCTCACTGGTATCGGTCTGGAAGTTGAAGCTATGGAAGAATGGGAATCTGTAGCAGGCGGGCTGAAAGGGGTTGTTATAGGGGAAGTTCTGACCTGCAAGAAACATCCTGATGCCGATAAGCTTACTGTCACTACCGTTGATATCGGCACTTCCAGGCCCTTGCAGATCATATGCGGAGCTCCAAATGTAGCTCCCGGACAGAAAGTTCCGGTTGCCACAATTGGAACCCATGTTTTCAAAGGTGAGGAAAGTATTGAAATAAAAAAATCAAAAATAAGAGGTGAGCTTTCTGAGGGAATGATCTGTGCCGAGGATGAACTGGGTCTCGGACCATTGCATGAAGGCATCATGGTGCTGGATGAAAATGCGGTTCCGGGGACTCCCGCCGCCGAATATTTTAAGATTGTAAAAGATACGATATTTGAAATAGGACTTACACCCAACAGGATAGACAGCGGATCACACTTCGGGGTTGCAAGGGATCTTGCTGCATATTTAAATATAAACGAAGGACTTACAAAAAAAGCTAAACTCCCTTCAGTAGATAGTTTTAAAACAGACAACAACGACAATCCCTATGAGGTGATAATTGAGAATACCGAAGCATGTCCCAGGTATTCTGGAATCACAATAAGTGGTGTTAAGGTGGCAGAATCCCCCGATTGGCTTAAAAACAAGCTCAGGGCAATCGGACAGAATCCGATTAACAACGTGGTCGATATTACCAATTTCGTACAAAATGAGATCGGTCAGCCCCTGCATGCATTTGATGCTGACAAGATTGCAGGAAAGAAAGTGATTGTCAGGAACCTTCCTGATAACTCTAAATTCATTACTCTTGATGGAGTGGAAAGATCACTCTCTTCTAAAGACCTGATGATTTGCAACATAAACGAGGGAATGTGTATAGCTGGAGTATTCGGAGGAATAAAATCGGGTGTTACAGAAGCAACAAAGAATATTTTTCTCGAAAGTGCATATTTCAATCCTGTTTCGATAAGAAAAACTGCAAAAAGACATGCTCTCAACACCGATGCTTCATTCAGATTTGAACGCGGAGCTGATCCGGAAAGAACCGTATGGGCTCTCAAAAGAGCAATAATGCTGATTCAGGAACTCGCGGGAGGAAAAATCTCATCACAGGTAGTTGATATTTATCCTGAAAAAATAAACAGATCAATAGTTGAAGTAAGCTACATGAACATAAAGAGATTAACAGGTAAACATATTGATCCACAAATCATAAGAAAAATACTAAACCTTCTGGATATAGATATACTGAGCTATAACAATGATAATCTGACACTCCTGATTCCCCTTTACCGGGTTGATGTGCACCATGAAGCCGATGTTGT
>CAZPMM010000350.1:0-3099 GCA_964587405.1 uncultured Rikenellaceae bacterium | reverse complement strand
TTGATATCAAAGAGGTACTGCAAAAGGAAGAAACAAATACAGCCAGTCCAGTATCTTCCCTTCAATCCGGCAAGGAAATCAAAGAACCAATTGATGTACAATATTCTGATTTCCTGGTTATTGAAGATAAGGTGGAAGGACTCGACTATAAGCTGGCAAAATGCTGCAAACCGGTATTCGACGATCCAGTATTTGGTTTTGTTACAATATCGGAAGGAATAAAAATTCACAGGAAAGGTTGTCCCAATGCTCATAATATGATGTCAAGATATCCATACCGGATCGTTACTGCAAGGTGGACAAAGACCAAGAATCTGACTTCTTTTATTACATCAATAAAGATATCAGGTGTTGAAAGTGTGGGAATGGTGAATCAGATATCAGATATTGTATCACAGTTCAACGTAACTATCAGAAGCTTTAATTATACTATTGAAGGTGGCCTGTTTGAGGGGAATGTCAGTATTCTTGTACCTAATAACGATGTTCCGTATGCCATTATAAAGAAAATACAGACCATTAAAGGAATACTGAAAGTAATACGGCATAATGACTGATACACAGGGGATAATAGCTTTATGCTGGCTGCATTTATTCCGGTACTTGTTTTTACCGGATTTGATCAGCGGCTTTCAGAAAATGTCCGGACATGCTGCCGAATCGGTTTTTAAATCTGAGAACCTGAAAAGCAGTATAATTCCGGAATTCTGGAATTGCTGAGTTGTGATCAGTATCTTTTGTCAGGTTTAACCGGAAGTTTTGCCATTTTTTCAACTTCAAGAGATGCATATCCGAATTCTTCAACCACTTTGCCAAGTATAAGATAAGTGCCGGCGCCTTTGAAAGGATAGTTTTTAAGTGACGAGGGAAAATGAGTAGTGTCGAAGTAATTGCCCTCATTATCTATAAAACAGCCAAAATTCATCCATTCTTTTTTTACCGTTTTAATGTATTTAATTGTTACCAAATGTCCCACCATCCTCACTATCTGGCCTTTAAAGCTGATCATGCTACATGCCGTCACCTCTCCCCGGAATGATGTCTCCAGCATATCGAACCAGGTCATTGAAACAGGGAAGCTGAGAAGTTCTATTTCATCATAGGCATCGTCAAGTACATCCTGTTCAACATCAGGGAGAGAGAACTTTTTAACGGGAAGGGAGAAGAGAGGTCTCATTTTTTCGGGATTTCCTTTATTAATCATCATATAGGCCTCCCAGAGCAATATTGATTTTTTCTTTCCGGTAAAACGGAATGCACCAACCCTGATCAGAAGAATAATCTGTTTAAGTCCGGGATTGACCCTTGTCACAAAATCATTGAGATCAGCGAAATCACCTTCTCCCTGACGGATCTCTTCTATTGATACTGCCAGTTTATCTTCAATACCCATTATATGGATGAATCCAAGATAAATATCCGAACCATAAATGGTTGTTTTGAAGTTACTCTTATTAACACATGGCAGTTGAATGGTTGCGCCATATCTTTTTGCTTCATGAATATAGACCCAGGTCCTGTAAAATCCGCCAAAATTATTAATAACGGCTACCATAAATTCAAGTGGGAAATGAGCTTTCAAATAAAGGCTCTGGAAGCTTTCAATAGCATAGGAAGCCGAATGGGCTTTTGAGAACGAATAGCCTGCAAATGATTCTATTTGCCTCCATACTTCTTTTGTGAGTTCTTCACTATACCCTTTTTCGCGGCAGTTTGAGAAAAATTTGTCAGTAATACGTTGCATTTCTTTTTTTGAACGGTACTTTCCGCTCATTGCCCTGCGGAGTGTATCTGCATCTGACAGATCCAGACCGGCGAAATGATGACAAACTTTAAGTACATCTTCCTGGTACACCATTACTCCGAATGTCTCCTCAAGCTGTTCTTTCATTATCGGATGTAAGTATTTGAATTTGTCAGGATTATGAAAACGGAAAATATATTCCCTCATCATTCCCGAGCGTGCTACACCTGGTCTTATTATTGAACTGGCGGCAACGAGTGTTGTATAATTATCGCACTTCAGTTTCTGAAGTAATCCACGCATTGAAGGACTTTCAACATAGAAACATCCTTTTGTTTCTCCCGTAAGGAGATATTGTCTGATCTTCGGATCTGATTTAAATTTCTGAATTGCATTTATGTCGACATTGACTGAACGGTTTTTCAGAATGATCTCGGCACTTTCTTTAATATGTCCAATGCCTCTCTGACTCAGTATATCAAGTTTTTCATAACCTATTTCCTCGGCAGTGTACATATCCCATTGTGTTGTCGGAAATCCTTTAGGAGGCATGTCCAGCGCAGTATAACATGAAACAGGTTCTTCGGAAATAAGAATACCTCCGGCATGTATGCTCCTCATGTTGGGAAAATCGACAATCTTTTGTCCGCTTGAAAAGATGATCTCGGTTATTTCATTCCTGTTTGTCACAGAATAAGGATTGTCGATCAGTTCATCAATTTCTTCTTTGGGCAGGCCATGAATTTTCCCGAGCTCCCTTATTATGGACTTTCCTCTGAAAGTGCCGATCGTTCCAAGAAGGGCAGTGTGATTATAGCCATATCTCTTAAAAATATAATCGATGACTTCATTTCTTTCTTTCCATGAGTAGTCTATGTCAAAATCGGGGGGACTGCTTCTTTTGGGATTAATGAACCTTTCGAAGTAAAGGTTTAGATCAATGGGGTCAACATTAGTGATTTTAAGGCAATAAGCGATTATGGAATTTGCTCCACTACCCCTGCCAACATGATGAAAACCTCTCGCCATTGAGTATCTCACAATATCCCATGTAATCAGGAAATAGGCTGAAAAACCAAGTCTGTCAATTATTTCAAGCTCATGTTGAATTCTCTCTCTTGCTTCATTATTATTTCTGCCATATCTGTAAATCATTCCGTCCCATGCAAGCTTTTCAAGAAGCAGTTTATCGTCATAGCGACTTGCCGAAAAAATCTTTTTGTTCTTGTGCATGCTGAAATCGAATGACAGTCTGCAGTCTTCCAGTAATTTCTCAGTGTTACTTATTATTCCTGGATAGTTAGAGAATAATCCTTTCAGCATAAAGGGGGGATGGAAGAATTCATCTTCTCCTG
>CAZPMM010000349.1:0-3101 GCA_964587405.1 uncultured Rikenellaceae bacterium | reverse complement strand
GCTTTAGCTGTACCTGAAAGGTCGATTTCCGCATCTTTGACTTTCATATCTTCATACAGAAAATTCAGTGAAATACCTGATCCGCCTTCAATGCTACTTCCGGAGAAAACTATTGATTATGACCCGGATACAATAATTGCCTTGGCTTATTCAGATACTTTACCAATCATGTTCCCCAATGAAGGTATCTATCTTTGCAGCATCGACAGAAAGATAACCGATGGTTTCACATTTCTCAATCTGGGGCCCACATACCCGCAGATGACTGCCCCGGAAACGATGATTGATCCGTTGGCATATCTTGCAACACCTGATGAGATTTACAGAATGACATCTGCAGAAAGGCCAAAAGTTGCCCTTGATGAATTCTGGATCGGATGCGGCGGGAATGTTGAAAGAGCAAGAGAACTTATAAGAATTTACTATACAAGGGTTTTGTATGCCAATAACTATTTCACTTCATATAAAGAAGGGTGGCGTACGGAACGGGGGATGATCTATATTATTTACGGACCTCCCGACAAAGTATATAAGACCAATGATGGCGAGAACTGGGGATATCGTAAACCTGTTATCAAATCTTCGTGGGGAACAAGATACCGTGTTAAGGAGGATTATCTCTATTTCAACTTTAAAAAGAAACAAAACGTTTTTTCCGACAATGACTTTTTCATAAGCCGAAGTGAAACACTGATCACTCTGTGGGATCAGGCTGTTGCAAGCTGGAGAAAAGGGATTGTTTTCCGTCTTGATAATCCCGCTGATCTTTGAAAAAATGATAAAAGAATCTGATTGTATTTTTGGCTTACGTCCGGTAATTGAAGCTATAAGAGCTGGTAAGCAGATAGACCGACTGCTGGTTAAGCAGGGATTACAAGGTGCACTGTATCATGAGCTGATGACTGAAGTCAGTAAGCACAATATTGTTTACCAGATAGTCCCTGTTGAGAGAATTGAAATTGTTACAAAAAAGAACCATCAAGGAGTTCTTGCATGGATGTCGGTTGTTGAATACCAGAATTTATCGAATCTCCTGCCGATGATATATGAAAAAGGAGAAGATCCTCTGATCATTGCTCTTGATGGAGTCTCCGATGTAAGGAACTTCGGGGCTGTGGTTCGTTCGGCAGATTGCATGGGAGCACATGCAGTACTTATTCCTGAAAAAGGTTCGGCAAGAATAACTTCTGATGCTGTGAAAGCATCTGCCGGTGCTCTGCATACAATGCCGGTATGCCGTGAAAGATCCCTTACAAGGGCAATACGTTACCTTAAAGATTCCGGATTGAAAGTTATCTGTGCAGTGGAAAAATCCGGTACAACTCCATCAGAATCAGATATGACAGGTCCTTCAGTCCTTGTTATGGGTTCGGAAAACAAAGGAATAAGCAGGGAAGTGGCTTCACTTGCTGATCATGTTGTGGGGATACCCATGACCGGCAATATAGCCTCATTAAATGTTTCGGTTGCTGCAGGTATATTCCTGTATGAAATAGTCCGTCAGCGGAACAACCTAATCAGGAAATAATCCCCATTATTCTGTCATCAAGCATTTTCTGATCAACAGTAAATGATGAAAGTCCTGCAAGGGTAAGAAGAGTATCGGGAGCAATTGTACCTTCAGCTATTCTTTTAGCCCATCTGGAGTAAACAGGTATCTTACCCTCTGAGGTAATAAGCGACTTTTCTTCCTCTGACAGTGAAGGAAACATATCGCCACATCCCTCTTCGTGTGCAATATGAATAAGCTCACTTCCCGAAGAAGGCAGTCTGCCGGATAAGCGTTCAGCAAGATTCAATACATTATCATCAACCGTCCAGAATTTTTCAATACAGGCTGCGGCTGCCGCAGCAAACATACTGACATTATAATTCTCATGCATTCTCGGATAAAACTTTCCTGAAAGTAATTCCCTTCCGGCAGCAGCAACTTTTGGCGGCATTGTAAATACATCGGCTCCCGCAAGCAATTCCAGCTGCTTGTAATTCCTAAGGCTAGCGGCAATAAGTTTTGTCTGCCACGGATTTTTTGAAGATAAAGCAGTTACCCAATTCTGTGATGATATGACAGCCATCTCTCCAGCCCCACTGCCATCACCAAGCTTGTTGTCCGTCATAAAGGAGCCTATCCTTCCCAGAAATACATTCAGATAATCAGAACGTGCAACACTTGTAACCAGAACATTCTGACGTGCACTGAATTCAAGTGTGAGATTAACCCTTATCCCCGAATCCTTCAGTTTCCTCGCCCCGATAAGTCCTTCTGCGGTATAAGGCACCTTGATAATAAAGTGGTCGGGACATAATTCGTGATATCTCCTGCCATAGTATTCTATAGCTTTAATATCATGAGCTGTATCAGTATGTAATTCCACACTCACCATACCTCCGAATTTTTTTGCAAGCCTTAATCCATGCCTTGCATTGAGTATGAATGCTATCTCTTTTACTCTCACATCAATGGGAAGATGACTTACAATATGTTTTGCCTCGGAAATGAACAAATCATAGATCCCTTTCTGTATCTCATTGTTCAGCAAAGTGTTATTTGTAGTAAGGGCACTCATTTCAGCAGTCCAGTTTTTTTCTGCCTCTTCCATGTCTCCTGTATCAAGCCATAGCTCTGTACCTGTTTCCCTCAGGGATTCCCAGAAAAAATCTTTCTCAGGAATGATTTGCTTTTCATAAAGATCTTTCCGGATAAAATCTCTAATACGTGTATTTAAATCTTCCATAATTCACAACTTTTATCAAAAAAACCGATTCCATGTTCCAGATCAATTATATTCAATCTTGAACCTTTAAATCTTATACAGTAAATATAAACAATTTATTGATGTGCGAATCATCTATTATCCTAGTTTTGCTCTCTGGTAACTAATTCAGCTACAAAATGAGAATAATTTCATGCATATTTTTAATTCTGGTACCGTTGGTTTCAAAGGCACAGATTAACTTTGACAGGTATTTTATAGATAAAGTACTCCGGTTTGATTTTATGTTTGCCGGGAACCACGAAAAGACAGTTGTATATCCTGCCGGCATGAAAGAAGAACCTTTTTACGGAGGATCAAAGACTCAGCTTACCGATCCGTTCGGAT
>CAZPMM010000348.1:0-3118 GCA_964587405.1 uncultured Rikenellaceae bacterium | reverse complement strand
GCCACCATCCCTGATCGAGGGGACCATACTGAAAGACAAACTGATTATTAAGCATCATTCTGAGAACTCCGCTGGCATCAGGCTTAAGAGAGATCTTCCGCATTGCAAAATAGCTTTTAACCTCATCGGTCATTTTTCCTTTTCTCATTACTGATATTTTCAGATCATAGAGAAATGGATTATCCGGTGACCAGAGTTTGGGATCTGATACCAGAAGTTCAATTTTTGACCCGACAGCTGTTTCGGATTCTGAAACCAGATTTTGTCCGTCCCATGCAGTAACCCGGAGAATATCTCCCGGAAGGGGATTCTGTACCTCTACTTCGAGCTTCAGTAATCCTTTATCAATATCGGGAACCTGCTTTGTTGATGAAATATATGTTTTCGGAACAGCTTCGATCCATACGGTCTGCCATATACCTGTAACTGATGTGTACCATATTCCTGAAGGTTTCAGAACCTGTTTCCCTCTGGGTTGAGGTCCTGTATTAACCGGATCACTTACCTTAAGTTCAAGTAACTGGGATCCTCTGCCTTTTATGAAAGAAGTAATATCAAATGTGAAAGGATCATAGCCTCCCTGATGTGAACCAACAAGTGCACCGTTAATGTAAATTTCAGATTCCCAGTCAACTGCGCCAAAATGAAGAAGAATATTCCTATTCCTGAAATTTGATGGTATAGTAAACCGTGTCCTGTACCATAAAATATTATCAGGACCAACGACTTTGTTTACACCCGATAATGCCGACTCGATTGCAAAGGGTACCAGTATCTTTCCGTCAAAAGTTACAGGCTTTGTACTTCCTGATGGAGTAATGGCATAATCCCATAATCCGTTCAGGTTCTTCCATTCATTTCTGACCATCTGCGGTCTGGGGTATTCAGGAAGCGGATTTAAAGCATTCACTTCAGCCGACCAGTTTGTGGTAATCCTGTCTCCTGCAACCTGCCAGGCTGTCGTCTGTGATTGTACAAGTCCTGAAAAGATAATCAGGATCATTGCTGCAGATAATAATTTCTTCATAGGTTTTTTCTGTGGTTATTTTATTAAAATAATTTACATACATCCAAAATAACACAATTTCTTCCAGAATAAAAATCCGTATAGCGAAGAAATGTTATGAATAAAATTATTCTGTGATCCGGTGTATCCTTTCAGAAACAGGCTGATCAATAATTATCGGCACTTTTTCAACCAGAAGGCTTGTGCTATCAAGATGCAGTGCTTTCTCATCAGGTTGGCCAATTTTTCTTACCAGCAAATGGAGGGTAAGAATGAAATTCTCCATACTCGTAAGCTTGAAATCGCGTAACATTATTCTGTCTATAAGAACAAATATAAATTCACCATGGAATCCATGTTTCTTAAGGGAATCATAACTGCTCTCAAGGTTTATCTCATCCAATTTAACCATATCTTCAAGTACTTCCCTGAAATAAAGATTAATTTTAGGATCAACCTTGAACCCGATCTGGAAATCAACCCTTATAAGTACTCCTGGAATGATCTGCTTAACCTTATAATCAAACCTGTTAGGTTCATCAATCCTGTCGACATGAAGAAACCAGTATGTTCTTGCACGTTTTGGTTGCTTATGGAATATTGAGTAAATAACTTTTGATTCAACCTGATCATCCCTGTTTGCTCTGATTATATAAACCAAATTTGTAGCGAATAGCGGAACCGATTCATCTTTACTCAGGTCACTGAAAAGATCCAGATATTTGTCAAGATCGGCAAATGTGATAAACCGGTTTTTTAATTTCCTTCCAAAATACCATCCATACATTACAAGGAAAAAAACCGAAGTTATCAGAAGGGTGTACCATCCGCCAAATCTGAATTTATTGAGGTTTGCTATAAGAAAGCTTCCTTCGGTCAGAAGATATGCCATCAGAAGTAGAAGAACCAGGCGATGATTTATCCCTTTCTGTAATAAATAATACGAAAGAAGCAATGTGGTCATTATCTCAGTAATGTTTATTGCCAGTCCATATGCCATTGTCATATTAAGTGATTCACGGAATATCAGTACAGTCAGGCTGCATGATATCCAAAGGAACCAGTTGACAAAAGGCAGATAAATATTACCCCGGGATTTTGTCGGGTAAAGGACTCTTATTTTAGGCCACAGGTTGAGTGAAACAGCTTCGCTCATGAGGTTGAAAGATCCCGTGATTATTGCCTGGCTTGCAATAATTGATGCTGCTATTGCAAAAATTACTCCCGGTAAAAGGAACCATGAAGGCATCATTGAGAAAAAAGGATTAACCTTTGCTGCAGATTCCATATTCGTCAGAATCCATGCACCCTGGCCAAAATAGTTTATAACAAGAGCTGACTTGACAAATATCCAGGCTGTCCTGATGCTTCTGCTTTCGAAAGAACCAAGCCCTGCATATATCATCTCGGCACCTGCTACAGAAAGGAATACTGCTCCAAGAAGAATAAATCCCCCCGGATACTCACTTATAAACTGATATGCATATACCGGATTTAATGCTTTTATGATCCTCGGATATGATATTATATTAATTATTCCCAGTATTGCTATGATCAGAAACCATAAAGCCATCACCGGGCTCAGATACTTTCCTATAATATTCGCACCAAACTTCTGAACGAAGAACAGAACTGCAAGAATTATCAGTACCACAGAAAACACAGAAATGGAAGGATAAAGTATCTTTAATCCCTCTATTGAAGATGTCATTGTAATTGCAGGAGTTATTACTCCGTCCGCGAGGAATGCAGCTCCCGCTATCATAGTAAGCAGTGCAACCCAATGAGCCTTGCTTTTTATAAGTGTAAAAAGTGCAAAAATACCACCTTCTCCATTGTTATCGGCTCTGAGAGCTACAAGAACATATTTTATCGTTCCCAAAAGTGTCAAAGTCCAGAAAATGCATGATAATCCACCGTAAACAAGTAATTCGTTCAGGTTTCCCGGACCAATATTTATCAAAGCCCTGACTGCATAGAGCGGACTTGTTCCAAGTGAGCCGAATACTATGCCCAATGTGGCAAGCGCCCCTCCGGCAGAAAGTCTGATCAATCCCTGATCTGATTTACTTTTTCTCATAATCCGGACCCGCTTAAGTGTTATTAACAACA
>CAZPMM010000347.1:0-3127 GCA_964587405.1 uncultured Rikenellaceae bacterium | reverse complement strand
GACCAGAAGTTTACCGCTCGTCTGGTTGAGAAGACTTATATCCTGGACAATACCGACCTTATAACCGTTGATTTCAACAGGACTTGATTCTGAAAGGCCTCCAATATCATCGAATACGCTATAATAATATGATGTCTTTCTTAAGAAATCTTTTCCTTTAAGGAAGTTGAACAACCATATAAATACAATTATGGTGATTAGTGCAACTGCACCTACTTTAACTTCATTTGAGATTTTCATGATATCCAAGAGTTTATTTTTCTTTTTTAAGGTCCAGTGCCTGCTGTAAAGGTAATATTTTGTTGTCTTTTAATGCAATAACAAATGCATCGGGATATATTTCCTCAATTTTTTTTCTGTACTTCACTGCATCGGCATATTCAGAGAATCTGCCGGTCACATATTTGTATCGTTCCTGGAAACAGATTTCCATAATATCTGTGATACCTTTGAAATTGCCCGGAGTTATTTCAGTCCTGACTGAAGTCGAAACGACCTGAACCATAAATATTATTTCGTCATCTTTTTGCACAACCGGTGCAGATATATTGCTTGTTTTGTCTCTTTTCATTTCTTTTTCAGCGAGCCCGAAATTACTCATATTGTCAATATCATTGATGTAATCTCTTATTGCCCTGTAAATTGCAGAAGCAATATAGTCCTGGCCATCAGTGGAATTAAGGTATTTTTCTTCTGCTGTATTAGTGATGAATCCGGTCTCAACCAGAACAGATGGCATTGTGGTATTAAAAAGAACCCAGAAACCGGCCTGTCTGACTCCTCTGTCATTCCTGTTAGCCCTTTTCTTGAACTGATTTTGAATTTTCATTGCCAGATCAGTGCTCTGTTTCTGATAAACATTCTGCATTAATGTGAATATGATATATGATTCGGGTGACTTAGGGTCAAATCCCTGATACCTGCTTGAATAATCATCTTCGAGCAGGATAACCTCATTCTCTTTCATTGCAACAGCCAGGTTATCTTCATCCTTTGCAAGTCCCATAATATAAGTTTCCGCACCTGCAACATTCTTGTTTTTGGCCCAGTTTGCATGTATGGATATAAACAGATCAGCCTTGTTCTGGTTTGCAATTTGTGGCCTGTCCAGAAGATCAATGGTGACATCGCTATCACGTGTATAGACCACATTAATGTTTTTCAGATTCTTTGACAGATATTCACCTGTTTTCAGGGCAATGGCAAGATTTATATTCTTTTCCTGGCTAAAGGACCCCAATGCACCCGGATCTCTGCCTCCGTGGCCAGGATCCAGCACAATCACCCATTTCCTTTCGGTCTTTGGTACGGGCGGGGCATATATATTATCCAGTGTAAAAAATAGAAGGAAAGCAATACTATATATATAAAAGGAATAGTGTTTGCCGTTTTTATAAACTGTGCACATGTTTTAGTTCGCATTTTTTTTAATAGTTTTACCGCCGACTTCATGACGTCACACAAAAACAGTACAAAAATAGCATTAAAGTTGTATTTTATTATAGAAAAGCGGTTACTTGTAGTGTTCCTTGTGATGCTTCTGTCTGTTTCATTGTTATCCCAGGAAAACATTATTGCACCTGACTCCTTGATTATCAGGCAGGATTCTGTTATAAAAGATACGGTTCTCCTTAAAAAAATATCTCCTGAAGCTATTGAAAAACAGGTTACTTACAAGGCTGATGGATATAAAAAGAACGATCTGGTTAATAAAAAATCCACTCTTGTTAAAAACGCAGAGGTCAATTATGATAATATAAAGATAACTGCTGATTCCATTGAGTTCAATATGGAGACTAGTCAGGTATTTGCTACCGGGATAAAGGATACTGCTGGCAGCGTTACTGGAAAACCTGTGCTGCAGGTAGGATCTGATACCTATAATGCTGATACGCTTACATACAACTTCAAATCGGGCAAGGCTGTTGTTAAAGTTATTGCAACCCAACAGGAAGATGGTCTCCTGAGAAGCAGAGTGGCAAAAATGCTTGAGGATGGCAGTACAAATATTTACAGAAGCACATATTCGACATGTGAAGCTGATACCCCTCATTTTTATATAAACCTTCCGAAAGCAAAAGTATATCCGGGTAAAAAGATTATTTCAGGTCCTGGAAATCTGGTGATGGCAGGTGTACCTCTGCCTTTGTTCCTTCCTTTCGGATATTTTCCCATACAGACAAAGCACGCAGCATCAGGAATAATAATACCAAAACCTCATTATGAAGAAGGCAGAGGCTATGCCCTTACAGATGGCGGTTATTATTTTGCATTAAACAATTATTTCGACCTTACCCTTCAGGGGAACATTTTTACCAATGGTTCCTGGCTTACAACCATTGCTTCCAATTATAATAAAAGGTATAAGTATAGTGGTAATTTTTCGTTCTCCTATGCAAACAATATTTCTGGCCATAAAGGACTACAGGATTACAGAAAATCTGCCAATTACAAAATCGGATGGAATTATTCACAGAACGCAAAGGCCAGACCGGGATCAAGATTCTCTGCAAGTGTAAACATGAGTTCCAGCGGATTCGATAGGAATAACAGCTATAATCTTAATGAACATATAACAACACAAAGGCAGTCGAGCATCAGTTATAGCAAGTCGTGGGAAGGGACACCTTTCAACTTTTCGGCAAGCATGAACCATAGTCAGAACATAAGGGGAAAGCATCCGACTGTCAATCTGAACCTGCCCAAAATGGATTTCAGCATGTCGAGGATTTATCCTCTCAAGAGCAGACGACAGTCAGGTCCTGGTAAATGGTATCAGGAGCTGTCATTTTCATATTCAGCCAAGGTCGATAACCAGATTTCAACTTACGACAGCCTTTTATTCACAAATAAAGTGTGGAATAATATGAAAAGTGGATTTTCACATCAGATTCCCATGAGTTTTCAGCTCAGGCCGTTCAGGAATTTTTCGATCTCACCTTCTTTGTCATACAACGGAGTGCTTTATACACAGAAAATAAACAAGGCATGGAATATAAACTACAAAGATCCTGAAACAAACCAGATCAAACCGATTGTTGTCAAAGATACGACCCGGGGGTACTTCTATGGTCATTCAATAAATCCGTCAATAAGTGCAGGATATAGTCCGCAAATTTTTGGATTG